>JAGACY010000257.1 GCA_017613855.1 Pseudomonadota bacterium | reverse complement strand
TTGCCATTCAATTCCGCATTCCGCATTCCGCATTCCGCATTAAAAACTCATTCACTTTAGCTTTAGACTTTACCTTAGGCATTGCCATTCAATTCCGCATTCCGCATTCCGCATTCCGCATTAAAAACTCATTCACTTTAGCTTTAGACTTTACCTTAGGAATTCCATCCCATTCATAAAGGCTTCCCATGTCCAGAAAGAATATTCAGCCCCCCCAGGGCGACATCAAAGACCTCGCGGGTCTTCCCAAACGCGTCAATCTCGGTGAACAAAAGAAGCGCATCAGCGGCCAGGTCGAGGCAGGCAAAGCCCATATCGAAGGCGACATGGAACTCGGCAAAAAACTGGTCACGGCGCTGCGTTCAGGCGGCGATTTTCAGCGCGCCACCCAGGGATTTCACTCCTATCCCGCACGTCTTCACCCCGAAGCCGCACGCCTCATGCTCGAAGCCATCCCCGGCAAAGACCTGGCCGATCCCTTCTGCGGCGGCGGTACAATCCTCGTCGAAGCGCTCATCGCCGGTCGACATGTCTATGCTTCCGACCTCAATCCCATTGCGACCCTCGTCTCGACGGCCCGTACAGCCCTCCTCTCGCCCGAGCAACTCGAACGACTCGGCAAAGAGCTCGACGACATCCATCTCAAAGCCGCACAATCACTCGACGAAAAGCGCAACGTCCATCTGAATCCCGCCATTCTCAAATACAAGAGCTGGTACAAAAGTAATTGTTTCAACGAACTGGCTTGCCTTTATGACGCGATTCAAAACTACGATAGCGAGTTAAAGCCCTTGTTCCAGGCGGTTTTCTCGAGCCTCGTCGTCAAATACAGCCTGCGCGCTTCCGACACCTCCAACAAAGTCGTCTATATTCCGCGCAAAAATGGCACAGTCCTTCGTGCCTTCAAGGAAAAATCGAAAGAATACGTCGCACAGCTCGCCGAGCTTCAGACGCTCGTTCCCCCCAACACCGATGCGGCCCAAATCACACTCGCTGATGCCCGCCATCCCGATTTCAACAAGGTTGACACGATCATCACGTCGCCCCCCTATCCCGGCACATACGATTACCTGCCGCTGCAGCAACTCCGTTCGGCATGGTTCGATCTGAACATGCGCGAAAATCAGGAAATCGGCTCCAGACGTGCCTTTAAACAGGTACGCGCCGCCTACGAACGTTGGCTCAAAGACACCGATGCCTGGGTTGCCGCTTCCGCCAAAGCCCTCGTCACCGGCGGACATCTCGCCATTGTCGTCGGCGAAGGCATGCAGGCTGGCAAAACACTCCGCGTCGCAAAACCGACCATTCAGGCAGCCGAAAAAGCCGGACTCAAATTCGTCACCTCCGCCTCGGTTGATCGCCACGATCCCGCCACCAAACAAAAGAAAATTGAATATATTCTCGTGTTCGAAAAAGTGTAGGAGCGCGGGCTATCTCGCTTTGCGACGTGCTTTCGCACATCGCTGCACTCGATACGCCCTGCGCGCGCGGCTATTGCCTGCGGCAATACGCCGCGCTATTTTTATATTGCCAATCCAACAGAAACGATAATACAAACAAAGATAATGAACGACGACAGCCTCATCACCATGCAGGAAAAACTGCGCCAATTCAATACAGAACGCGACTGGGACCAGTACCATTGCCCGCGTAATCTGGCCATGGCCCTGTCGGTCGAATCCGCCGAACTGCTCGAGTGTTTCTTATGGGCACGCGATGGCGAAACCATCCCCGACGAAAAGCGCCCCCACATTGCCGAAGAAGCCGCAGATGTCCTGATTTGCCTGCTCAATTTCTGCACACAGGCCAACATCGATTTACCCGCAGCCTTCGAAGCTAAACTCGCTAAAAATGCAGCCAAGTATCCCGTCGATAAAGCACGTGGTTCGCGTGCAAAATATAATGATTTATAAGAACGAATATAACGATTTCCCTATCGTGGACTGCCCAAAAGCGTACCTCAACGCTCCATAAATATTCTTAAAGGCTTGCTCACGCGCTCCGACCATGCCCATTCATTATGGGGTGCACCGGGAATATGCTGATAGAACATATCGACGCTCTGACGATACCCGATTTCGGCGAGTGCCGAGACAAAGTCGAAGGTAAAACAGCAGTTGTCGTAAGGGCTTGACCACTCGGATTCATCGCGTTGAGCCACTTTCATATCGAGGACATCCGGCATGCCCTCGGGCGGGAAAGATCCACCATGATCGATATATAGAAATGTATCCTGATGACCAGTATCCTCATAATAATCGCGAATAATCGTACCATGGTCATCGCTTAACCGCCCCCAGGCTGTCGTTGGTGATAAAGCAAACACCGAATCGTATCTTCCTGGATAACGATTCGATATATATAAACTGATCAAGCCTCCCAAAGAAGAGCCCATGAGTCCTGCTTTTTTCGTCGTCTGAAATCGGCTTTCAATGAAGGGACGAACCGTTTCTTCGACAAAAACGGCATATTTGCTGCCAAGTGTAGAATGATATCCGCAGACATCTGTATCGGCAGCATGCGTATATTCTTCGTACCTATCGACCGTATTACATATTCCGACGATGAGAAAATTGCCGCCGATTTTGCGCATATTTTCACAAAGTTTCCATCCGCCGCCCATGCTGTCTTTCGAAAACAGATTCTGACCATCATGGGCATATAATACATCATAAGGCCCTGGATTGGGGGGCACCAGCACATGAAGCGCACGCGGCTTGAGCCCCTGGGGACTCGTAAAATCATTCCACCGCATGAGATATTGACGGCGTGAAGGGCGTTTTAAAAAGGAATAGGTACCTTCGAGATCATCGCAAAAACAAAGGGACCATGGGTCGGCCATCGATTCACCCGATGGCTGAAAATATAAATATCGCAGTTTTTGACCAATTGCCTTGGGAATCTTGAGCTCGGCATACCATAAATCATTGCCTGCCGGAGCCATGGGGAATGGCTGCCAGTCGTTAAAATCACCTGCGACCGCCCAGTCCGGTTGCTGACTGCGCAATAGAAATATGACCGTTCCTCGCGAGGTCCAGACAGGAAAACCACCACGATAAGATATCTGATGAACAACCGACTTAATATTGATCGGTTTTTCAATCAACGACCGAACCAACGCCTCATCGGGAGTCATTTCAGGACGACGGTGTTTTCTCGAGGATTGCTGCGATTGGCTTTGGGAATGCGATGGTTTTGCGCTGCAATGACTTGAACAGGTGGATGGTAACATACGAAATTGCTGCGTTTATGATACTCAAACAGGCGATTTTAAAAGGGAAATGGCAACTTCAAGTGCCAAAATCTCCGCGCTTTGTACTCGAATTTTCTTTTTTTGAAAAGCAGCTTTCTTTTGTTTTGTTCAATGAAGTCGCTATAATACAGTCGTTTTGTTCGTGTCTTTTTCTGTTACCATCGAGGGAGTCTTATATGCGAAATGTGAAGATGTTTTTATGTGCTGCCACTCTTACTTGTTTTGCTGCCGGTTGTTCCGATTCTGATTCCAATACAGATTCAGCCCAAATGCCCGGAGTTGTTGATGTCCAGATGAATGAGATTGCTCTCACGGAAGCAGATGTTCCTACGATAGCACCGACTGAATCGCAGAAATGGGGCAACAACCTCAATGCATTTGGCGCGGATTTTATGCACGAAATGAATACGGATTCGAGCTTTGTGTATTCGCCGTTCTCGCTCCATACTGCGTTGAGTATGGCAGCCAGTGGTGCCAAAGGCACAACCCTTATTGAAATGGCCAGTGTCCTTCATGTCAGCAGTAACGTTGATGATATTGCCAGTGACAATGGGGCTATGAGCATCAAGCTTCGCTATGATGGTCAGAATGAAAACAGCAAATTTGATATAGCCAATCGAATTTGGGTCGATCAAACTGCCGATGTCGTTCCCGCATTTAAACAACGCATGAACGATAAGTTTAAGGCTCCTGTGCAAATCGTCGATTTCATTAATCATTCTGCAGATGTTGTCGGTGTGATTAATCAATGGGTCAGTAATATTACCCATGGTTTGATTCCCCAATTACTAAATGTTGAAAGTGCCAATCCTGATACCAGAATGATTCTTGTCAATGCCATCTATTTTAATGGCAAATGGGCACACGAATTTGAAAAAGAGGCTACGAGAGACGAGGATTTCTATGTCAAAGGAACGGAGACTACCAAGCTTCCGATGATGCACCAGACCGCGCATGTTCAGTACTACGAAAACGACACATACCAAGCGATTATCCTGCCCTACAAGGAAGATAAATTTTCTATGGTTGTGATGTTGCCGCTCGAAAAAGACAAACTGCCTGTATTTATGGATAGTTTCGACGAGAACGTCATCAGTCATATTGTGTCTGAATCCAGATCAGAAGAAACAGTCATTAGTCTTCCTAAGTTTAAGATTGAAACCAAGGTGGACAATGCCGTTGATATTCTGAAAACTCTGGGTATGAAGCTAGCTTTTGCGAATTTTGATGCCGATTTTAGTCAGATGATTACATCGCAGTCTGGTCATAATATCTACATTTCTAAAGTCAATCAAAAAGCCGTCATAGACGTTTTTGAG
>JAGACY010000034.1 GCA_017613855.1 Pseudomonadota bacterium | reverse complement strand
TCCGCTGTTACGGTTTTATTATCATCGGAACAGTAATAATTAAACCTGGATTCCAATTTTTCAATAACATCATCGTCCGGTGATACTTTAAGGACAGAAACAGGTAACGTTGGTTCCAAATCAGCCCACTTAGCGTTGCTCAAGTCTCCCTGAATTTCGTGTCTGTGACTAAACTTAACCAAATCATCAAGCCGGTAATCAAGCCATTCATCCGGTGCCTTCTCACAGTCTTCCTCATCGTTCTCTGATTCATCTTCATCGTTCTCTGATTCATCTTCATCGTTCGAATCATAATCATTGTCCTTCTGGGTATTCTCTTCATTAAATTTAAACCTGTCATCTAATGGTTCCAAAATTGAAGCCAGGATTATCTCTATCTCTTTATTCTCTGGCGTATCATGACATTTGTTAAATGATACAATTTTGCCAGGTAAGCTAAGAAGACGGAGACGATTAGCCTGATAGATGCTATCCTGAATATCACGTGGATAGTCTTTGATTGTCTTCGCACTGATGAGTTTTTCCTTGATCAGAGGATCATCATTTAACTTTTTTAGTTCACTGAGTATTTCAGTACATGAATCTTTACTACCGGCATTCCCTATGGCATCCATGACATAGAATAGATTATCAAACGCAGCTTGAGCTTCGGGCGGAACAGGCTTGAGTGGATTTGCTTCTGGCGATGAAATGGGTAATGCAGAAGGCATGGCCTGGGCATTGGTATTCGGCGCATCAACCTCACTTTCTGGTTCGATCTTTTGCGGGTCTTTTGCCGGAGCTGATGCATTAGCCTCAGCTTCATTGCCTTGCGGTGCCTCGGCTGTTGGCTGCGGTTCCGGGGCTTTTTCCGTCTTTTTGCTGCAAGAGGCAGAGAACAGAAGGAGGGAGGTCGTGAGGATAGTGAATGCTATCTGGAATTCTCTTTTCATAGGAATATCCTTTAAACAAGGGATTTACGTGTAAGATATCTCAACAAATCCAAAAGTCAAAAGCCAAAATTGACAAAACATGTGACGAACAGCATAAGGAGTGATTATATGGAATGAGCCAAAACATGAGAGGTTGCATAAATCTGATCAATCTAGCCCACGTCTTTTTGATCGCAAAGGAGGGCAATCGTTTTCAAGTCGATCTTCGAAAGTAGCAGAATCATTATAGGTATCCCATAATAAATACATGCTTCTAGGATCTTTAGAATTTGCCATTGGAACATCGCACACCTCATGCATAAAAATGGAGTCGTAGCGGCAATGAGTCCTGTCATTCTTATAAAACTCAGTGTCTGGATATGTGTGGCAAATCGAGCCCTTCAGACAGGTTTTCTTTCCACAGGTACACCCGTCGGGATCGGTACACCGCAGACCGAGCGGTCGGTCTGCCGCGACAGCTGTACCATCTTGCTTTTTCAACATAAAAAGCCCATGATCACAGACATATTGGCTGCGTTTTTCGGGCGGCACAAATTGCAGATCGCACATTCTGCGAGTTAGACAACGATCATTCTCGATTTTCGCATTTGGAATGAGTTTGAGTTTTGCGAACAGGTCTGCATAATCATCGCGGAATTTTGTTTCTTGTTGAATCGCTTCCGAAGATTCACTGCCGCAATATGCCAACCGCGCTGGATCGGTGGTATAGTAATATTCATCTACAATTCTTTTTTTGCCCGAAGCAGTTGCAGAGGGCACAGGACGCTTGCGCGATTTGCCGGCTTCGTCGGGATATTCTTCCTCAGGGATGCAAACTTCATCATTGAGGCAAACCATACCTTCCATACAAATTTTATTGCCGCAGAGGCATGCATTAGTGTGATAGCACATTGCATTGCGATATCTGCAGTTGCTACATACCCACGCTTTGAAGTTCGTTGGCTTACCCTTCTTATATATCGTTTCACATCGATAACCTTTGGCTTCCTTGGGGATGGGGTCGGGAGCGTTACCCACACCGTGACAGTACCGTGTACCTCCAGGGCAAGCCGCAGCATCAAATTGCATGAGCCTGTCGTTAGCATGAGTATCCGTATTGCCATGGTTTGTATGCGGATCTACATCAAGCAGACTGCAATGGCCATCTTTAAGCGGGAGGACACAATCACCAGTCTCGCATATCGTCTCTTCGGTCGTGTCTGTGTCACCGTCAATGTGATACGGGCATTTAACATCGCTGTCATAGCGTGTGACAGCAGTAAAGACCCTTGCCTGTTTGTCCTTCCATTTATAGTCAGTATCAGGCCATTCCGAGAACCGGGAGTCATCAAAACCTTTGCCGGGAACAAGTTCACTGCGGGGATTAAAATCGGGCGGTACGGGCGCAAAATGTTCGGTATGATGGTAACAGCCCAGGGGATTTTTACACATAAATCCCCACAAGAGTGACTTCGGGAATCCATGTTCTTCTCCATAATTACATGGAACGTCTAAATACTCGCACGAAAATTCGCCATACTCTGAACTGGATGCCCAAACTGAGTCTGGATCAGTACACCAACTATGGTAATCTTCTCCCTTTTTCTCGAGAGGCTGGCAAGTATATCCAGGATAATACCGCTTATTACAAGGCTTCGCTTTTCCTGCTGTATAGGCATCATCCCGATTGATGCCGCATGTGCAGGTATTACCGTTACAAACCGCATCTTTTGGGCAAAAACCTTGGCCACAGGGACAGTTGCCTTGAATGCAGATTTCACCTTGTTTAAGTGGAACGGGGGCAACAGGTTCCTCTGCGACACGAATGTCTTGCTCGGCGGTGTTGTCTGGATCCGTTTGTTTTTCTTGTTCTGCAACGGGGATGTATTCTTCGGGAACGGCTTGTTCAGAAGCGGGAATATCCGAAACAGAATCCGGAATCTCATTATCAGCCTTGTTGTCGTTGTTGGCTAAGGCGGAGCCTATCGATTCGGCATTTGCAGCCGTATCCGAAGATTCTGCATCTGAATTGTCTGCTTGAGACGTTGCGGAAGGTGGCATATCGGCTGCAGCATCTTGTTGCGGATTATCTGCTGTAGCCTGCGAATTTTCTGATGCAGGCTGCGGTTCTGGGGCTTTTTCCGTCTTTTGGCTGCAAGACGCCGAGAACAGAAGGAGGGATGCTGCAAGAATTGTTAAAACAATGTGATGTTTTGGTGTTTTCATGTGACACGCCATTAAGGATGTGTGCCGGCACGTATCCGCGATGCGGATAGGGCCGGCGCGTGTGGCGTATCGGCGCAGCCGATAGCCACCGCTGCATAAAACAAAACAAGTAATACCAATGGAATGGGCATCCATGAAGATTTCATTCGCCCATCTCTCTGTGCTCACACGAGAACGTCTTATTTTATAGATGGCAGGTCTTGCTCGGTTTCGGTTGTTATTCGCTGCCCCTCGCCATTGATGAGATAGGCAGCAGTATCGCGTTTGACACCAAAGACAGGATCGTAGCTGACTGCAGTCGAAACAGAAGTGGAACCGAGATGATAGTCCAGCTCGGCACCGACATCAGACGATTCGACAGACATATCATAGACATTGACGGTGCCTTTGAGGAAAAAGCCCGCTGTCACGCCGGCCCCCTGAATATTGACCGCACCGGCTTCGAGATCGGCTGCTGCAGACAGACCTAACTGACCGTATAAATACAAATCTCCGCTTTGAGGATCGAATCCGCCCTTGATACCGCCGAGAATCCAACTGACGCCTAGCTCTGTTTTGCCCGTGGTCGCATCCTGTTGAAGTGAAAACAGCTTGCTCAGTTTAACTTTAATCCCCGGTTTGACTGGGGCTTCATGAATTCCTTCGACTGTTGTAACCGACTCCGGTTCGTCGTCGTCATCATCATCATCCGCATGAGGGTTGCTATCCGTGGCAAAGACTTCGGCCATTTCTTCGTGACCCGGCCGCAAAACGATATTCAGTTCGGCCCCATCATCCTTTGGGGCTTGTTCTTCATTCTGATTGGCTTGAGCGTTATCCTGGGTTCCAGGCTGCTCATCCTCTGTCTTTTTATTCTTTTTATAGACTTTTTGGGCAGTTGCGACGACGTCTTTTGGGCGCGGAACATCGATTCTGACGACGAGCCTTGGTTTGGGGTCCTTCCCCATGCCGGTGATTGGCAATTCTGTAATTTTGGGATATTTGGCGGTAGCGTTCGACTCGGTAACATATTTTTCGAGACTGGTTTTAAACTCGACGTTGTTCATGTGCCCGCTGTATGTCAAACCGCCCCAGACGTTCGAGAGCAAACCGATCATCGCATTAGTGACGCCCGCAGCCATCGGAAAATAGCTTAAAACAGAAACGGCAAGTACGTTGCGGCGATCGTGATGGCGATTATATACTTTGTCGTCCGCAATGAGTCCGAGGATATTGTTTGTCACCAGCCAGTAGTGTTCCGCCAGCATGATTGACTCTTTATATCCCTCTGCCATGATCGGATTGAATGGGCAAAAACGCTCACTCATCTTGTTGACCTGATCTTCTGTATATTTACGGTCAGCCAGTGGACTCCCGTTGTCGATCAAATTAGACAACATGGCAACAACGCCGCCGATGGGATTGTTGTCGAATTGTTTGGAAAACGCATCCGTCCGTTTGGTGAGGTCATCCATGCTCTTTTCGATGGCACCCACAAAATATTTGTCTGCTGGTTTTAAATAATATTGTTCTGTAAGATTTGTATAATTATAAAATGTATAATCATATAAAATATTGAGCCAGAATTCTTCCTGTTCGTAATTCTGCTCGCCGTATGTAACTTTTTCTGCACTCACGCCAGTCTCACTATCCCCCATGAGGCCTGTCAGCAGTCCGATAACATTGATATTGCCTTCATCGTCGACATTATTTTTTAAATTGTTAAGATTTTTGGAAAGTCTTTTGCCGTCGATGCCATGACTTTTAAGGAGATTATTAAAAGATTCACTTTCAAACAATTTGTCGAAATTAATGGAGTCCCCTTGAACGACGTCATTCAAATCGATGTCACTGAACATCGTTTTGACGAGAAAGGCGAGGTGATCCAGTGCGGCCGAAAGCGAAATACCGGCCGAACTGATGACCTGCGGGGCTGTTGTCGGCAAATGCATTGTGCGATCGGCCATGATCTGCTGGCCCACCGTATCCAATGTCGGATCGAACGCAAGGCGCGTGCGTTTAAAGTCAGTGAGATGCTCATAACCGTACTGTTTGAGAATGGGACCGGCAAACTTAATATATTGATTATACCCGCCTGCGAGTTTGATAAAACGATTATAGGCCTGTGTAATAACGGAGGTATAGCCTTCTTTGGCACCTTCGAGCATATACAGATATGCACTGCCGAGATCGCCTTCGGCAAACGAAACGAGCATCATGCCCTGGTTTGCAGGACCGCCTCCGCCGCTCAATTGCAAAGCCTTATTAAACGCCTGGCGTGCCTTGGGTATCTTGTTCAGGTCGAGATAAAGCATACCGAGCGAAATCAAAATGGCTTCGTTATTCGGTTCCTGCTGAAGGGCAAACTTGAGCATTTCGAGCGCGTCATAATCATTGTCACTTTGTCGCAGCAAATTGGCAATCAAAGTGGCCGTCGAAGCATTCTGGGTATTTTCTGCGGCCGAAAGCGATGCCAGCACGAGCGACAGGTCGTAGTGACCATCGAGCATCATACCGACTGCCATATTGTGAAGTGTGACCGCTTCGATTGCCTGCGCATCATCCATGAGATCGGCAGCCCACGCGGATGGAATCAGACTGCTCAAAAAACCGCTGTCCGAGTTTTCCTTGATTTCGTCGAGTGCTTTCTTAAACTCAGCTTCAGCATTTTCTGGTGTAAGCTTGATTTTTCCGGCATTAGCCAATGCAGCGAGTCGATTTGCGGCACGCAATTCATCGACGACTTCGCGTTTTTGGTCGTCGAGTTTGCGATACTGCTCGCGATAGACATCGCGCGAATATGCTTTAAAAGCTGCACGCTGAGCTTCGGTGACAGCAGGTTTGGCTCCATCCGACAAAAGGATATCTTCCGGGAGTGTCTCAAGACTTGGGCCAAACAAGATGCCGTGCGTGAGCCGGGAAACCGCTCCCCGGTTAAAGATCGCTACTGTGCCCACAATTGCCAGAATGACCAAAAGTATGATGACCACACGAAGCCATCGACGTTTGCGCTTCGCAGGTTGCTGCGTTTCTGTTGTACTAGCCATTATTATCTCCATCAAAAGATGTCGCGGCTCACCATATACCATGCATGAAGAAAAAGCGATAACAACAGATAACGTTTTTTTTATAAAAAAAGAGACGTGCTGCGGACACGTCTCTGATAAAAAACAACGTTAAGACGTGCGACGCGCACGTCTTTTGTATATATCCTACAGCTTCCTTACATCGCAGAACACATCGAACAATCCCTGCACGCTCGCCAGCAATGCCAGGCGGTTCAGGCGGACGGCCTCGTTTTCGGCGTTGACCAGAACGGCCTCGAAGAAAGCATCGGCGGGAGCGCGGAGAGTCTCGAGTTTAGAGAGGGCAGAATCGAAGTCTTTGGCATTCATGGCATCGCGGTAGGCCGCAGAAACGCTCGTGATCGCATCGTAGAACGCGTTTTCGGATTTGTCTTCGAAGAGTTTGGTATCGACGGAACCGGTCTGGACATTGGCCTGACGGACGATGTTGGCGACGCGTTTGAAGGTTGTGGCGAGGCTTTCGAACATCTCGGACTTGCGGTGGCGCGAGAGGGTTTCGACGCGGCCGATGATGGCGGGCACATCGGCGAGCGGGGAGACGGCCAGGACGGAATCGACGACTTCGGCGGCGTGATTTTCGAGGAGCATGAAGCGCAGACGCGTTTTCATGAAGTCGAGGATTTGCAGGCACAGTGCGGTGTCATCGGTCGTTTTGGGCTTTTCGCCGAGGCGTGCTTCGGTTTCGCGGACGCAGGCAATGGCGGCCTTGACGACGGGTTCGAGGTCCATCGTCTGATGATGCTCGAGGAGGGTACGCATGATGCCATTGGCGCAGCGGCGCAGCGCGAAGGGGTCGGCGGCACCGGTCGGAATGCGGCCGAGCGCGAACAATGCCGTAATGGTATCGACTTTGTCGGCGATACCGGCGATGGCACCGGTCAATGTGGTGGCGACGGGAGCGCCGGCCTGGCGCGGGCTGTAGGTTTCGCGAATGCCCGTGCAGACGTCGGCTGGCAGGCCTTCTTCGCGGCCGTAATAATCGCCCATCATGCCTTCGACTTCGGGGAATTCATAGACGACGTT
>JAGACY010000256.1 GCA_017613855.1 Pseudomonadota bacterium | reverse complement strand
GACCATCAGCTCGACCAGCAAAAGGCAACGATCCGTCTGCGTTATTTGACGCCCGATTGGTCTGAATTGGTCAAAAAAGCTGCTCCAGCCCCAGTTCCTGCCGAAGGCATTCCCTCTCAAGCTGAATTATAAATAATTATAAATGATGAAATCAGGTCTGCTTTTCGCGATATCCTTAGGCTTATGCTTCATGGGCTGTGCATCCGCCAACGGGCCACACGCCAACGATGTTAAAACAGCCCCAAGAAGCGCCCAGTTTGATGTTGAACTGGACTGGGATTATGCTCTGAAACCAGGCATTCCCAAGTATCTTGGCTCTGTTCCGCTCGAAATGGGCAGCATCCAAAACATCGGCCCAGTCACTTACATTGCATCATCATTGGGCAAAGTCATTGCCATTGACAATGCATCAGGTCGCGGAATATGGAGCCAGGATTTCGAAATGCCCATTACCTCGGGTCCGGTTGGTGATGCCAAAAGCATATACATTGCCCTGAGCAGCGGCACCATTCACCGCCTCAATCCGCGGACAGGAGAAAGCGTTTGGCATTATGAGACAGGCGGTGCCGTCGAAAATGGTCTTTCTGTTGGCGAAGGCATTGTCGCATGCGTCAATGTCAATAATCGTGCCTTTGCCATCAACGCCGAAGATGGCACGCTTCTTTGGCGCCGCGAACGTCCGCGCCCCAATGAATTCTCGATGTATGGCCAATCTTCGCCGCTCATCGAAAATGGTATGGTTTACCTCGGTTTTTCGGATGGCTATGTCGTAGCCTACGCCGCCGAGAATGGAACTGCCGTCTGGAGCCGCGAACTCGCTCCGGATGCGCGTTTTAAAGATATGGACGTCAAACCCGTGCGCGACAAAGATGCCCTCTACGTTGCAGCATCTTCGGGAGGGCTCTATGCACTCTCTGCCGACGACGGTCATACCCTCTGGCAGCGCGATATCTATGGCATCACCTCTATCCGCGTTTTCCAGAACAGCCTGTACGTTTCCTCACAATCGGGTATCCTTCGCATCGAGAAAAAATCCGGCGATACCATCTGGCAAAATGTCATTCAAAAAGAAGCACTCATTTCTGAGCTCCAGCTCGGAAAAACCTATATCTATGCTTCTGTCCAGAAATACGGCCTCGTCATGCTCGATCGCGTCGACGGAACACTTCGCCATGTCATCGACTTAGGCTCTGATTTTACAACGCCGCCTCAATTGTCACCCGGTGTGCTGACGGCCATGTCCAACAATTCAACGGTCTACCGGTTTATCGTCAACGATGAACCCATTGGCCAATAATATATATTATTAAACAATTATATATATTATTTTTAATATATTAATTTGTGGGCGCGGCTATTTCATACGCCGCACCTGAGACGCCCGTCCCGGTCGTCTCTATGCTCGCTTGGTGCGTGTCACGACACGCACCTACACTCGCATCTCGCCGCTATGCCGTTGGCATACGCGGCGATTATTCATACGTCCGCATTCCAATCCTATCCACCCATTCAAGCAGGAAAAAACAAACCGATGAAACACGAAACGTCACTCACCATTGGCACACAGTCATTTTCCTTTGAAACCGGCGTTTGGGCGCCCCAGACCAACGGCAGCGTCGTGTTGCGCTGTGGCAAAGCGGTTTTGCTGGTCACGGTCGTCGCCGGGGCTGAAAATCCCGACCAGGATTTTTTCCCGCTCACCGTGGAATACCGCGAACGATTTGCAGGTGCAGGCCATTTCCCCGTGGGTGCAGGTAGACGCGAATTGCGCAGTTCCGATGCCGAAACGCTGTCGAGCCGATTGAACGACAGAAGCATCCGGCCGCTGTTCCCAAAGGGATACCGCCGCGAAACCGTCATTACCATCATGGCATTCTCGGGCGACGAAAACCTCGACATGCCTACCGCTGCGCTCAATGCAGCAAGTCTCGCCCTGATGATTAGCGACATTCCCTGGGACGGGCCGGTCGTTGGTCTTCGCATCGTCCGTAAAAATGGCGAATTCATTGCATTTCCGACGCAGGAACAGACCGCCGGTTCGGATATGAATTTCGTCATCAGCGTCGCCCCGAGCGGCATCATCATGGTCGAAGGCGGTGCCGGTGAGGTTTCGGAAGACGATCTCATCGCATGCATGGATTTCGCAACACAGACGGCACAACCAATTCTCGAAGCACAGCGCGCATTTGCCAAAGAATGCGGGCTCGAAAAGATGCCACTCGTCATTCCGCCCGAGGATTCAGCAGAATTGCTCTGTATTCTTAATAATGCCACTCAGGAAGTCAAAGATGCATTGCATCTGGGCGACAAACGCGATCGCACCAATGCACTGCAATCCATAAAAGACCGCGTCATGACTGAACTTGCGGCAAAAGCTGAAGAGCTCAGCGTCGAAATATCGAAAACCCATTGGAACGACGCATTCGAAAACCTCGTGCGCGACAATGCCCGCGCCATGATTTTATCCGGCACACGCTTCGATGGCCGCCGTCTCGACCAGGTGCGTCCGCTCTCGAGTGCCGTTTCGGTCTTGCCCGGCGCGCACGGTTCTTCTTTCTTTTCGCGCGGGCTCACGCAATCCCTGTCGACCTGCACACTTGGCGGCGCACGCGATGCCCTGCGCCTCGACGACATGTTCGGATCGCGGGACTGCAATTTCTTTTTACATTACAATTTCCCGCCCTACAGCGTCGGTGAAGCCAGAGGCCAAAAAACACCTGGCCGCCGTGAGATCGGGCACGGCATGCTGGCCCAGCGAGCACTTTCGGCGGTCATTCCCGAACAAAAGGATTTTCCCTATACGATTCGACTCGTCAGCGACATTCTTTCGAGCGATGGATCCTCGTCGATGGCAACCGTCTGCGCGGGGTGCCTGGCGCTCATGGATGCCGGCGTTCCCATTAAAGCCCCCGTTACCGGCATTGCGATGGGCCTCATTTCCGAAAATGATCAATTCGCCATTCTGACCGACATCGTCGGCGACGAAGATCACCTCGGAGACATGGACTTTAAGGTTTGCGGCACAAAACACGGCGTCACAGCCCTTCAGATGGACCTCAAAATCGAGGGACTCTCAATGGATACCATGCGCAAAGCCTTGCAGCAAGCCAAACAGGCACGTCACTTTATCCTCGATCACATCCTTAAGACCTTGCCCGGCCCCCGCAACCGACTCGCCGCTCACGCCCCCAAAATCGAAAGGATCCAGGTTCGCAAAGCCGTCATCGGCGATATCATTGGTTCGGGCGGTGCCAATATCCGTGCACTCATGGCCCAGACCAATACGCAAATCGACATCGATGACGATGGTATCGTCAAGATTTCCGGTCTCGACGAAACCGGCATTCAAAATGCGAAAATCGCCATTAATGCCAAGAATCGCCGCCTGGCCGTCGGCGATGTCATTCACGCCTACGTGCTCTTTGTTAAAGCACCGTTCGTGCGCGTCGAACTCATGCCCAATACCGAGGCCTCACTGCACTTTAATGATATCCAGTCGGATGGCGGTTTTATTGAAGATCGCTACAAACCCGGCGATACCATTGCCGTTCGCATCCTCGGCACCGACGATCGCGGCAATATCCGTATCACCCAGGCGAACTGATCGTGGCGGCCACATTGGGTCGCCACTCATAATTATTCCCCTTGGGAATTAATCACCTTCCAAATCTCAAATTTTAAGTAACTATTCAGCCCTTTGCACAGGCCAATTGAATTATTCACGATTCACTGCCTTTTAAATTCAAAAAACACAATTCTTTCTCCATAACCATGAGAAAACCCTAAACATTGCGCATTGCACATTGTGCATTTTATCAGTGAATACGTAATAGTGAATAACGAATAACTTACCTTATGAACAATGCCCCGGCTGAATAGTAACTTTTACAATGGCTTAATGCAAACATCGCATTGATATATACATCATTTCATGTATACTCAATTGCTTTGTGAGTGCACTTCTTGTCTGTGTTTTAGATATATGCAATGGAGTTCTGAAATGAAAAGAATGCATAAAAAAATATCCATATTTGCGGCTTTGCTGTCCTGTACATTTGCCGGGTGTGAAAGTGAGGTTATCAGTAATACTGTACTCGATGAGCCCTGCCTGGCAGAAGGTACATGCCCAAATCCCGATGAAGATCATCGCGACTGCCTCGAAGCATGCGAAATTGACAGTCTCCGATGCGGCAATGCGGATGTCATGATTTGCCAAAAAGATAAAAACGGCTGCCCCGAATGGGTCGTCAAATCCCAGTGTCCATCCGGCACACATTGTGATGAATCGACCAATGCATGTGAAGATGGCTGTCTCGAAGTATGCGATGGCCAGCCAGAGAAAAAGTGCACGGCGGCTGGCATTGCAGAATGCAAAACCGATTCTGCCGGATGTGCGATATGGGAGACCATCACCCCTTGCGGGGATGGTACTTACTGTGATCCGGGGACACTCACCTGTCTCGAAGGCTGTGCGGACAAATGCGATCCCAACGCTCTGACCAGATGCACAGATGAAGGCATCGATAACTGTGAGTCCGATGAAAATGGCTGTGCCATCCATACCGTCGAATCCTGTGAAGCCGGCACCCATTGCGATGAAGCCACACTGTCCTGCGTTGAATGTTCTGAAACATGCAAACAGGATGCTCTCAATCGTTGTACAGAAAAAGGTGTCGAAAGCTGCACATCCGATGCCCACGGATGTGCCGTTTGGAACCTGACAGAGCCCTGCGGTGATAGCCAATCCTGTGACAGCACTGAGTTTAAATGTATCGACGGCTGTAAAAATGCATGCACCGCAGGTGATAAAAAATGCGATGGCAATGGTATTGCAGAATGCAAAGATACCAACGGGGATGGCTGTTTGGAATGGGAAAGAGCCGTCACATGTCCCGACGGAGAAACGTGCGATGATGGTACCAAAACCTGTCAATGTAATAATACATGTACCTCCGAAGGTGCAAAGAAATGCGAAGATAATAGTATTTTAACATGTACCAAAAGTGCAGGCGGTTGTCTTTCATGGTCAAATGCACAATCCTGCGGCACAGGAAAAACCTGCAACAGTGCCGGAAATGATTGCGAATATACATGCGGAAATGATTGTGAGCCTTTTTCTATTATATTAATTCCCGACACCCAGAATTATGCCAGAACGACAAAAGGTGACAGCAACACCTATTCAAAACAGATGAAATGGATCAAGGATAATGAAAAGAAAGAGAATATCCGCGCTGCCATTCATCTTGGTGATATCACCGATAACAACACGACTGCACAATGGGAAGTCGCCGATTATGCTCACAAAAATTTCATCGATAAATCGACAGTCCCCTATTCGATATCGACAGGCAACCACGATTACAAAGGCAGCGGCGGTTATGGCCGGGGTCGTACACAGATCGGCAAATACTTTGGCGAAAACCGTTTTAAAGGAAAAGACTGGTACCATGCATCGCCTTTTGTCGGGAATTCATATATTACTTTTGCAGTAGGCAATATAAAATTCCTCGTTCTGGCACTCGAGTTTTCTGCCCGTAAAGATGTCATTTGCTGGGCCGATGAGCTCCTGAAAAAATATCCCGATCACCATGTCATTGTCGAAACCCACAATTATTTAACACACAATTCGAGTACCGATGACTCTGCCTATTCGGGCAGTGCTTATCTGCCGGATGCAACCAGCGGCGCATCTGGTGGTGAGCTTTACAATGAACTCGTTGCACGCCACAGCAATGTATTTATGGCCGTCGGAGGTCACGTCGGCGATACCGAATGGCGACAGAAAACGGCATTTAACAAGAATATCGTCACAGAAATGCTCGTGGATTACCAGTTCGATGCTCCCTGCAGCAAATCCAAACCCTCTCAATGCACGGATCACTGCAAACATGTTGCAAACGCAGGCAACGGCTGGCTTCGTCAACTCATTTTTGATCCCAAGACCAACAAGGTAACCGCCAAAACCTTTACCGTTCTCGGAGACAAGAGTTTCGCAGGCAATACCAAACAATTCTATTGTTCATCGCTCAATAGCGGTGACCGCAAATGGTACAACAAGGATCCCAAACACTCGGATCATCAGTTCTCATTCTCGTGTGATTTCAGCTCACCCATTGATTATAAATACAATAACAATAACCATCTGGGGTTTGCCATCCGCACAATCAACAGCAATGGCGACGGAGATCAGCTCTATCCTGCCATTGCCATGCACCGCACAACAGGTATGATGGCAACCGTCTGGGAAGACGATTCGACCGGCGGCGATGGCAAAGGCACTACCGGTGCCAAAAAGGACAAGAACAACCACGATATTATGGGACGCATTTTCTACGGTGGCGGATGCGAAAAAGTCAAGCAGTTCACAGTAAATGCCGATACCGCAGGCGATCAGATGACACCGGCAGTTGCCATGGATAAGAATGGCAATTTCGTCGTCGTTTGGGCAGATGATAAAGACGGCAACGGTGCTTACGAAATCTTTATGCGCGGCTTTGATGAAAACGGCAATGAGCGCATTAAGACCACCATCGTCAATTCGAAAGGCGACGGACAGCAGCGCAATCCCTCGATTGCCATGGCACCCGACGGCCGCTTTGTCGTCGCCTGGGAGGATGAATCCAACGGTGCCAAAACACCGCAAATCTACATTCGCGGCTTTGATGCCAACGGCAATCAGTCTTTCGCAGACAGGAATGTCGACAATCTCGAGGGTGTACGACGCAAACCCAGCGTGGGCATGGCAGATGATGGTACATTTGTCGTGACATGGGAAGACGACAGCGACATGAATGACTGGTTCCAGGTTCACGCAAAAGGCTTCAATGCCGATGGTACCGACAGAATCAATAAATTTACGGTCAACAGTGTTGCCGAAGGACAGCAGCTTAATCCCTCGATCAGCATGAATGAAGCAGGTGTTTTCTTTATTGCCTACGAAGACGATGCCGACAAGAATGGCGTTTACCGCATCAAAGCTCGCGGTTATCAGGCAAACGGTTCTGAGCTCGTTGCGGATATGCACATCTCGGATGCCGGTGAAAATGCGGTTCAGCCTGCCCTTTGCGTCGATAAAAACAGCAATGTCATCTATTCATGGACAGCCAAAGCACTCAACAAAGGCGATGTCCGACGCCGTGTCTATAAGAATAAAACCCTTGCAGCCAAAACATACAATGCCAGTTCTATCCAGGACGGCTATCAGGACCAACCGGCAGTTGCATGCACCGAGGGCGGTAAATATGCCGTCCTTTGGCACGATGATTTGGATCAGAATGGCTACTATGAAATCTATGGCCACGGTTTTAATGGCATGTAAGAGAGCTTTATCTCAAAACAATTTGCGCGGCGTATGAAATAGCCGCGCACGGCGTGGCGTATTGAGCGAAAGCGAAATAGCCGCCGCACAAAAACAATCAATACATTTAGCAGAGTATCACGCGCGCCTTTAATCAGGAGATATCATGAAATTCTTTTCCAACCCGCTGTTTGCCCTGGCAATAACCGTCACATGCATTTGCATGGGATGTGAAAGCGACGCCAACCAAAACGATGTTCCCGCACCTCCCAAGAATTGCACAGACGCTTGCAAAGACGGCAGTATTCAATGCGATCTCGATCTTATCCTGCTTTGTCAAAAGCTCGAAAACGGATGTCTCGCCTGGACTGTCGATGAAAAATGTGAATCGGGAATGCACTGCGACGATTCGACGCATCAATGCGCAGATGGCTGTGCTGAAATCTGCGATGGTGCACCGAATGACAAATGCAACGAGGAAGGATTGCTCAAATGTGTGACGGATGATGCTGGATGTGCCACATGGGAAGTGGCCGGACAATGCCCCGAAGGGACGGTTTGCAATTTGGAAAGTTTAAAGTGTGTCCCCGATTGTCCGGACATTTGTACGAAAGAATTCCAATGCACGACTGAAGGCATCGACCATTGCACCTCCGACGAAAAGGGATGTGCCGTTCATTCCATCGAACCATGTAAACCCGATACGGTCTGCGACGAAACACAGCATGCCTGTGTCGAATGCAAGAACGCCTGCGAGGCAGAAGCCAGGTGTTCAGATACCGGCGTGGAGACTTGCGCGCTTAATGAGAATGGCTGCGCCGTATGGAGTGTCAAAGATACCTGCGGCGATAAACAATTCTGCGATGAGGCAACCTTTACATGTATCGAAGGATGCAAGAGCGAATGCGCAGAGGGCGAGAAGAAATGCGATGGCAATGGCATTGCCGAATGCAAAGTCGATGCGAACGGCTGTTTTAAGTGGGCTGAGCCAGTCGCTTGTGAAACCGGGAAATCCTGCAATAGCGAGAAAAAATCCTGCGAATATACATGCGGCAATGATTGTGAGCCTTTCTCCATTATCCTCATCCCCGATACGCAGAATTATTCCCGAGTCGAAAAGGGCGAGAATAATATTTATACAAGGCAGATGAAGTGGATTAAGGATAACGAAAAGAAAGAGAATATCCGCGCTGCCATTCATCTTGGGGATATTACCGAAGGCAACAACGATGCCGAGTGGGAAGTTGCGGATTATGCCCACAAGAATTATCTCGACAAATCGACGGTACCCTACGCCATTTCGACGGGTAACCATGACTACGGGTGGTCATATACAAACATTACCCGTGAGCGCTCCAAGAGTGGGAAGTATTTTGGTAAGAACACGGAGCGCTATAAAGATAAAGAGTGGTTCCACGAATCCCCTTATTATGGCAATTCGTATACGACTTTCTCTGTCGGCAATATAAAATTCCTCGTTTTGGCACTCGAATTTGGTGCCCGCAAAGACGTGATATGCTGGGCAGATGAACTCATCAAAAAATATCCGGATCACCGCGTCATCATCGAAACGCACAATTACCTGTCACACGAACCGAGTACATGGCAATCCCCGAGTGTCTATGGCAACCATGGCTATTCAGGAAATGCCTATCTGCCGAATGCCACGCACGGCTGCGGCGGATATGACCTTTACCACGAGCTCGTTGCACGCCATAGCAATGTCATTATGGCTGTGAGCGGACACGAAGGCGAAACCGAGTGGCGTCAAAAAACGGCCTTTAACGGCAACACCGTCACCGAAATGGTCGTCGACTATCAGTTTGAAGCCCCCTGTGACAAAGCGAATGCTGCTCAATGTAACGATAAATGCTCCCATGTGGCCAATGCCGGCAATGGCTGGCTTCGCCAGCTCATCTTCGATCCCAAAACCAACACGGTACAGGGCAAATCCTTTACAGTACTCAAGGACAGCGAATTTGCAGGCGGCAAACCCGCATTCTATTGTTCTGAGTTGAGCCAGTCGAACAATTATTACACATCGGATGTCAGCAATACGGATCACCAGTTCAAGTTCTCATGTGATTTTACCTCAACGATCGACTACAAATACAGTACCAATGACTACCTTGGCTTTACGGTTCGCGATATCAACAGCGATCCTAAAGGTGAACAGTTGAATCCCGCCATCGCCATGCACCGCCAGACGGGAACCTTGGTCGCTGTCTGGGAAGACGATTCGAGCGACAAAGACGGCAAAGCAACTGCGGGTGATAAAAAAGACCAGAATCACCACGACATCATGGCGCGCATTTTCTATGGAGGCGGCTGTGAAAAAGTCAAACAGTTCACCGTGAATGTCAACACCGACGGAGACCAGATGACGCCGTCGGTTGCGATGGACAAAAATGGCAATTTCGTCGTCGTTTGGGCAGACGATTTAGACGGCAATGGCATGTACCAAATCTACATGCGTGGCTTCGATGAAACCGGAAAAGAGCGCTTTAAAACGGCGGTTGTCAATTCCAAAGATACCGGACAACAGCGCAATCCATCGATTGCCATGGCTCCCGACGGCCACTTTGTCGTGGCCTGGGAAGACGAATCCGACAACGCCGCCACGCCTCAAATCTTCGTCCGCGGCTTTAATGCCGATGGTCAACAAGCTTTTGCCGACCGCAATGTCGACAAACTCGCCGGTGTCAACCATAGGCCCCGTATTGCCATGGCCGATGACCACAGTTTCGTCGTCACATGGGAAGCTGCAGACAGTGCAGATGGGGATTTCCAGGTCATGGCAAAGGGCTTCAAAGCCGATGGTACAGACCGCTATAATAAATTTACGGTGAATGGAACCAACGTTGGTCCTCAGCGCAATCCTTCTATCGGTATGAATGCTGACGGCGTTTTCTATATCGCTTACGAGGATGATGCCGACCAAAATGGCGTTTTCCGTGTCAAAATCGTCGGTTACAATCCGGATGGTAAAAAACTCGTTGCCGATTTGCATATCTCAGATGCAGGTGAAGATGCCGTTGAACCGGTCTTATGCGTCGATAAAAACAATCGGGCGATTGTCTCATGGACAGCAAGGGCTAGAAATAATGGGGATATCCGTTTCAGGGTGTTAAAAGATTATAACATTGATGGATCAACCTATACGGCCCATCGTGTCGTATCGACCTCCGATTCACACACGGCAGGGGTCCAGAATCAGCCCGCCATTGGCTGCACAGAAGACGGTAAATTCGCCATCCTATGGCATGACAATGAAGATCATGGCTCTGAAGGTAAAAATGATGATACAAATGAATTTGAAATCTTTGGCCATGGATTCAATGAAATATAATAAATAAAAGGTTCGTTCGCCTATGCGCTTTGCGCATACGGCTCACTTTTGCGGCTATCTGCCGATACGCCGCAATGCCTGTGCTATTTGCTTTTGGGCGACCACATCGGGGCGCCCAAAAGCAAATACGCACAGGCTTTTTCGCCTCCTAAGGAACTTCTATGTCCAGAAATGAGAAAGATGAACATGAGCTCAGTGATTTTATTACTTCCAACCCGGAGAAGTTGGAAGATGTCTGGAAATCAAAACAAACGCGTTTCTGGAATATAAAGACCATACTCATTGCATTGGTAATTCTCATCGGCATCTCCCTCTTCTGTACCTATCTTTATTTAACTTCTCAAAATAAAGATTCTGCAACGTCAGATGGTTTCAGCGATCTCTCTGAATTATCCAATGAAAAAGAATCACAGTCTGACGGTACGGAATCATGCAAAAACTTGCAGTATGAATATAACGATGGCGGCAGTCAAATCATTCGTGAGCGTTTAGATGCGCGGATCCATGAGACATCCGAAGCGAATGGAACCATCACTTACGAACAGCATTTTCCAACCTTTGACGATCAATTGATATCTGAATTGTCACAAACTGAGCCTGCCAATCCTTATAACTATTTTATTAT
>JAGACY010000255.1 GCA_017613855.1 Pseudomonadota bacterium | reverse complement strand
GCTATTGGCAAGGGGGCATGCCCCCTTGTCGCCAATACGCGGGCGTTTTGGTTTGCGAAGACGTTCCACGAAACGTCTTTACTGCTGAGGATCTGTACACATTCCCGGCTTAATACAATAAGAAGTCGTGATACAATGGGCATCCCCACAGTCACAACCGTCATAATGCTTGCATCTCCATCCCATGTCTGTGCATTCATATGTCTTTTTGTAATCGAAGCCCCATTTCGGGGTGAGCTGCATCCCAGCACAGACGCCATTCCCATTTGGATCGACTGTGGGTTCCTTCTCTTCATCCGGGAACCAATAGTTCATATAGAAACCGTCGTATTTGCAGACACCCTTGTCACAAATACCACCCCATTGGCACACCGCATTGCCGCAGGCACACCCTTCGGGTAAATCACAGCGGTTTTCGCCCTTGTCCCAACTTGCATTCAAACATTCATCGCCATTCGGACCGCCAGTAACAATACAGAATCGTTCTTCATCTCCACATTGCTCGTCTCTATAATCGTATGTGCATACAGGTTCAGGATAAATGATATATCCATCGGGCGCTTCCGCTTTCAGATAGAGGTAATCCGAAAAATTAAAATCGCCGCGTGCTCCCTCGTTATAATCATCATTAATATAGTCGAAAACGATGACCAAATTAAATGTACGTCGTTTGCCATCCAGAAGACTTGCATAAAAGTTTTTAAGACAGTGCGAATGGTAACAGAATTCCCCTGTTTGGCAGACCTGACCACCGCATCTGCAGTTTCCGTCTTTGCATGCTGCCGAAGCCATATTTCCGACCTCTTCGATGGGCTTGTCCGTCAAAGGATCGACACATTTCCCTTCGATACATGCAGTGGTATTGGGACATATCTGATCCCCGCATGCACATCCCGTCGATAATGCACAGATCTCATAGCCTTTGCCGTTGACGATGGCGCAATCATTTGTCACCAGATTTTGTATCACCTTATCGCCACACGAACATGTATCTTTCTCGTATTTGCCCTGAACGCAACGGCGTACCAGGCCAAGTGCATGTTCGGGAACATTTTTGAGTTCAGATTTCTTTTCATCCGGTAAACTATAAATACATTTTTTTAGAGATTCATCGTAGGTCAATCCCTCATCACATTTAGGCGTTTCTTCTTTTTTCTCTGTTTTCATATCGTCATTTCGCTTATCTTCATTTTCAGCTGTTTCTGCGGTGTCATCTTCATTTTCAGTTGTTTTTTCTTCCTTTTTCTGCGGTTTTCCCCAAGCCGGATCCAACTGACTTTCATACAAATTCGACATGTCAGGCGTTCTTTTGGGCGTTTCTTTTAGGACTGTCTTCACGCACTTTTCATCGATACAAGCGCGATCTTTTTTGCAATTCCGCTTGCCACATTGACAGCCTCCATCGGCCTTGCATACCCATGCCAACGCAGAATCCGCCTGTTTTGCGCCGTTAATTGAGTCAATGCCCATGCAAATATAACCTTTATAATCTTTGGGAACAGGTTGTGCCGTTTGTCCTTCGCCATTGCAATAGCGTTGTCCGCCTGTACACTTTTGAACATCGTACATTATTTCTGAATCAAACTCAGAATAATCCTCTTCGTAATCAAAAACACATGGTCCTTCTGTCCAGATATCATAATTTTGATACCTTTCCTCAAAACACCATTCATAACTATCCCGTTCACGTTGTGCAACATTCTCACATTGTTTCTTTTCTTTATTATACTGCGATGGCAACCCATTTCGCGTTTCACAATAATTATAATCTTTATTGTTCGAAGTAATACGGTCACAGTCTTTTTCTGGCAGCAGACATTCCCCATGGTGTGGAACATTCAAATCCAATTCACCTTCTTTTACATCAATATGATATTGCAGATTGTCTTCATATAATATCGCCGCACCTTTGACATAATGACGGCCATCTTTGGTATGGCAGCCATTTTTTTGATGGCATTCCAATACATGACTAGAAAAGATAGACCACTCGGTTTCCGAATCTCCCACTTCGATCTCGCAATAGAACTCGCCATAGTTTGTACCGATATTCCCGCCACAATAACATTGCCCCTCATGACACACCGCATACTGCGGACAGGCACCATCGCCGCATTGGCAATTGCCCTCGACACATACACTATCATCATCTTCTTCGAGCCAGCGATTGCCATGCATCAGGCCAAAATCACCGTATTCCCCATACGCTTTGTGCGACAAGTAGCCCCCGAACTTAGAAAAATCCCATTCTCCACAGGTTTCAGCTTCTTTATTTTTGTTATAGCCATATCGACAATATCCGCCTAAATAGCCATTGCACGTCGTTCCCTGCCATTCAGGCCCCTCCCATGTTTCATATTCATCGTCCTTCCCCGTACCCCATATAGAGTCAGATTCGGATTTTACAGTCTTGCATGGCACAACAGGGGCATCTTTATCAAACTTATCGTATATATTTTTAATTTTATGTGGTTCATGATAGTCATAGTCTTTTCTCACCTTACGACAAAGTTCAACATCTTCATACCCTTCTTCGACGCAATACCATTTGCCCTCTGTGCAAATCAACTCGCCAGTGCATGTCCATTTACCTTTTTTACATATAAACTCATCTTTATAATCGACAGGAATCTCGTTGTAATGGATATCACCGCACACAGCATTATTGGTATCCATATCTTCCTGCGTTTTAAATATCCCATCATTATCTGCTAATACACCATTTTCATGGCATATTTTGTCCTTCCCGATTTGAATTCCATGGCAGTCACACTGATCGGCCTTACAAACCCATCGAAAGTCACGCCAGCGATAGAAACTACTGCACCTATTATATAAGGCTTCATTTTCATAATTTTCTGAAGAACAGCGGTTCATGCATTCAAATCCATTGGGATTATCCGGCGCGGCCTTATCCTCGCAATAGACGATTCCTTTGCGCACTTCTGCATGTTGGGAGTAATGTTTGCCATCCAGGTCGCAACCTTTTGGTGCCAAACACCGCAGGATATCACCGACACAGGCCCATTGCGATGCAGATTCAGGTGCATATTTCATTTCACCGCATACACACAGCGCTCCATCGAGCTCACCACCGGCCTTGCATGGATTATTATTCTCTTTTTTTAAATCGTCTGCTGCACTGGGAACCGTCTCATTGGGAGCAATTTCGGATGGTACAGCTTGATTGGGTGCGATAATGCCTGAGCCAGATTCTGGATTAACCATTGGATTTGCAGCTTCTTTGGTTTCTGCCTCCGCAGGAACGTTAACAGCGGGGGCCGAT
>JAGACY010000254.1 GCA_017613855.1 Pseudomonadota bacterium | reverse complement strand
CTTGGGGCGACCACATTGGGTCGCCCCTACGCGACCACATTGGGTCGCCCCTACGCGACCACATTGGGTCGCCCCTACGTCTCGCTGGATTTTGTTCCCGGGGTAAAACCATCCCCCTAGGGGTTGACGCGTTCGATGGCCGAATCCAGTACCCATCCCTGCTGACCGCCCATCGTCTGCACCTGATGCCAGTTTGCATTGGAACGCACGATATTGACGGTATGCCCCGGTTCCAGCGGAACCGCAGACACATTGGAGGCACCGATATTATCGGCGGTTTTGAGAAAGACTTCATTCATCACGACCGCCTCATTCTTTTCGGGTTCAAGCCAGGCACCCACTAAAAGCCAGGCCCATATAAACAATGGGAAAATCGCCGCATAAGCCATAATTTTGCGATGTTTTGTACTCCAGGGAACGATGAGGAGCATTCCCAAAGCAAACAAAATAGCTGCAATTAACAGACGTGAATCACGGGAAAGACGATCATTGAGGAAAAAAGCCGTCGAAATGATTTTCGCATCCGACTTGACATCCTCATTCTGAACCGAGCGAATATAGGCCAGATTATTCTGAGCCTGCGAATGTGCCGGGTCAAGTTCGAGTGCACGTTTATAGGCCAGCGCCGCATGACCGTAATCGACCGCTCCGAGTGCAGCATGGCCTGCATCGACCTGAAGGGCAACCGAGGATGGATGTGCCTGAGCTAAAGAACTAAAGCCAGTATATGCTTGTTTATAGCCGGCAATGCGAGAGGCACGCTCGGTCTGTGCCATAGCCTGCTGATATGCCTGTACCGCCTGGTCATATTGCTGAATCTCATTTGCAGATTGTGCCTCAGAAATCTGAGGTACAAAGAAAACTGCAATTGCCATAAAGAGTGCAAAAATCGAAGAAATCAGCTTGGCATAAGCAGGATTGACATGTTTAGGTATGGCTGCCGCAAATTCATCCAATAATTCTTTGGGTAATTTCACCGCATCCGGTCGATAGGCTTCATTATTCATACGCTCACACAATGACTGGAAAGGTGCTTTTGGGGTTTCGGTCGCAGCCAGGAAGGCATTGAGCGCATTCGTGATACTGGATGCTGCCTCTCGGGCTGACTGTTTAGACGCCGTTTGAATGGCCTCTTTGAGATTCTTAATTGCTTCGCGCTGAACCGCGTTTGAATCCCGGTTTTTCTTTGATCTTCGAGCCAATACCAATGCAATCCAGGCGACAAACGGGAGTGCATACAATCCAATGCGAAGCGGCAAAGTACTGCGAATCTGAGTCGAAGAATTCAAATCATCTTTAGTCGAATTGAGGCTAAGCTCCAGTGCACCTGTCGTGGGCACCTTATCTGTCTGAGCATCTTCTGCACCGGATTTGTCATGATCGGCAGCCGGTGCCTCCTTTTTGGTCGAAAAAACATCGGCAGCACTGATCTTATCGACCGAAGTGACGCTCAGTGCAATGGGTTGGCTGCGTACCGTCGAAAATTCTTCGGTTTTGGGATTAAAGTACGAAAAAGCCAACGGAGGAATTTCGGTGACGCGCTCGGACTTTATGCGAACAGGCACCGAAAACCGCTTGATATAACGCTGCCCGCCGCCATCGATATTTTCGCCGATGGGCTCGGTATTGGTCACACTAAAAAGCTGTTCATTGAGGCCGGCTGAAGCCAGAGAGGGTAAAATCAACCCATCCATGCTGCTGGTCGAAGTAATATCGATCGTCAAAACGATGGGATCCCCAACTTTGACGATGGTGCGATCTGCCGAAACCTGAATGGTATAATCCGTCCCCATGGCATTCGAGAAAGTCGCAGGTTTTGAATTCTGGGGCAATTCCTGAATTGTCAGCGTACGGGCCTGATCTTCGACCTGGAAAAGCTGATAACTTGCGCGTCCGAATCCCCACATATCCTGCGTTCTGCCCGATTCGAGTTCTGCCATAACCTTCGAGGCAGGAAGCACAATGACGCCGCTCTTGAGTGCCGTGACTTTAATGGGAATGAGGAAGCGCGTATATTCAAGGCCGCCCACCATCACAGAGTCACGGGTAAATGGGAAAGCCAGCTGCCGGCTGCCAACCGTCATTGGGATAGAACGTCCCCGGGGAGCATCATCGGGTTCTGCCACATCGAATGTATCGGGCATTTCCAATACGGGGATGCTGAAGACCTGGCTTTGAACATCCTTTCGAATGTACCAAGCCAGATTCACATCGAAAGTCTCCCCCACCCAGATTTTACGCTCGGGCAGTTGAAGTTCGATGCGCATATCTTTGGTCGATTTGACCGTACTCGCTGTAAACGTCAGCTTTTGCTGCGAGGTTGCTTCTTTGGATCCCTGGGTCGCACGAATATAGGGAATGGTATAAACACCTTCGTGTTTTGGCGTAATCTGATAATTAAAGACGAAAGAGACATCTTTTTTCTGGGTCATGTGCCCATTGATAATCGTCGTACTCGACATGACCCTGGGAGAGACGCCCAACAGCTGAATATCCGCATCATCGATTTCAAATGGGGCAATTTCAGGCTGAGGATTTTCGTCAAAATCGCTGACTGTAATGGCGAGTTGAAACGGCATGCCCGCATAGATTTCGGTGGCCTGAGTCGTTATCTGTACCGATTGTGCCCAGGCAACATCGGGCATCCCAACTGCGGGAGCCAAAGTTCCAAAACAAAGCGCTGCAACCAATATATAAGGACGAATGTTCATTTGAGTCTGACAAAAAAGAGAAAGTCTGAAATGAAGAAGGAATGCTGTTCTAATGCGTAATGCGTAATGCGGAATTGTTTCTAATTCGGAATGCGGAATGCGGAATGCAGAATTATGTGACAAAGCCAAATCTAAAAAGCTAAAGTTCGCAACATCTTCAGTTCTTTAGGTTTATGCTAATGAACACATCATTTATTCCGAATTCCGAATTCCGAATTCCGCATTTTATTAAGATTGCACATAAAAAATGCGTAGGCGTATCGGCAGCGCCGATAGCCGAAGCACGCCGAACGTATTCGCCGCAGGCGAATAGTCGGCGCACCATATTACCAGTCTTTTTCAACGGTGGGCATACCCGATCCATCACGTTCTTTCGATTTTCTTCGTTCCTGATCGCGGGTTCGAATTTGCTGAATCTTCTTATCCGCTTGT
>JAGACY010000033.1 GCA_017613855.1 Pseudomonadota bacterium | reverse complement strand
CATCTTGATTTGCCTGCGGCTGCCCGGTCTGAGCGTTATTTTGCTCAACAGGATAACCGGCGTTTTGGTCTGCGGAGGCTCGCTGCGCTGCATCCTGAGATGCGGTTTGAGAGGGATTGGGGATGACTGCGGTATCGTTAGTAACTGCCCCAGGCTGCGGCGCAGCTGTATTTGCCTCTGGTACATTCGCGTCCTGTGCAGTTTCATTTGCTGCTGGCTGCTGCGAATTCTGGACATTGCAGCCGACAGCAGCGGCCGCGATGTTCATGAACAACAGGATAGATGATATTCTGGTTATTCTTGAAGCAAGAAGGCGTTTTGGAAACGAAACTACTTTGGAATACAACATGACTTACCCTGGTTTGAATATGGATTACGCACACAGGCTTGACTCGTGAGGATGCCGATTCTGGCCCCAGCCCACACCAAAGAAAATGTGTAGATGTGTTGCCATTAATTAACAATAACACATAACGAATCATCTATCAGTATTATTTCGCCTAAATCACCATCGTGGGGAGGCGAGCAGATGACGTTCAGGATTGTGATGGCGTAGGGATTTGTGCATAATGATGGGCGGGCTATCGGCGAAAGCCGATACGCCCTTTTGCGCCCGGCTATTTCGCTACGCTCAATACGCCGGGCGGATTTCTTTGAAAATGCATGATATAGCGGATGGCTAAAGGAGCTAAGGATTGGATTTCTCTGGGCTTTTGATGGGAGCGATAGAGCGGATGGCTAAAGAATCAATGGAAATAAGCTTAATTGGGGAGAGCAAAAAGGGAGGCCTCGATAAATCATCTCATTTGGGAAAAAGCATCAAATTCGATCATGCCATGAGCCAAGTACGGGCGACCCAATGTGGTCGCCCGTGAGAAATCAGAGAAATCTATCCGCTAAATTCGGGCGAATAGCCCGCAAATACTCATATAAAACAATGAATTCAAATCAAAATGCACAATCCATGAATGTTGTAATGTTTTAATCTGGGCTATTGATTTTCCCGAGATTTTGCACTCATTGAGTGCAAAATCTTTCTACCTTATTCAATGTGAGGCCTGCTAATCATAAGGAGAACATGTGATGGAACTTGGTAAGGAATTATTTGGGGAAGGGAAAAATATCGAGTTTAAGGCTGAGATTCCCAAGCACCATGAGAATTTCCTCAAGGACATCGTTGCATTCTCCAATGCTTCGGGCGGAAAGATTATCTTGGGGATTGAAGATGGGACTGGAATTGTTGTGGGCATTGGAGAACAGAATCCGTTTAGGATTTCGGACAGCATATCCAACATGATTGACGATGCATGTGTGCCTCAGATTTATACGGATATCTCGCCACGCACGATAGATGGCAAAACAATTCTGGAAATCGAAGTGTTTCCTGGGCGACAACGCCCGTATTATCTCAAATCACGCGGGAAGGAGAAATCCTGCTATATCCGTATAAATGGCACGAGCCGTATTGCCAGCGAACGAAAGCTGAAGGAACTGGAAATGGAGGGAATGCGTATCTCATTTGATTCGCTTCCAGAGATAGGAAAAGCTTTCGACAGGGAGGATGCGCTTGCGCTTTGCGAAAAGATGTATCAGACCGCATTATCTGCCTGTAAAACACAGGCGGAACGGGATGATGTCAAACCCATGACGTTGGAAAAATTGGAAGATTTTGGCATCTTGCGCAAAGATGGACACCATCTTCTGCCGACACATGCCTATGTGTTGCTCACCAAGCCTCGGGATCGTTATGTGAAGATTCAATGTGCCCTATTTAAAGGAACAGTTCGTGACGAGTTTATCGATCGGAAAGAGTTTGATGGCCCCATTCATGAACAGCTCGAAATGGCGCATCAATTCGTATTACGGCATATCAATCGCGGTGCAATCATTGATGGGCTGTATCGAAGAGATATTTACGAACTCCCTACGAGTTCAATTCGTGAGATGATTATCAATGCAGTTCTGCATCGAAGCTACCTGGATGAATCTTGTATTCAGGTTTCCTTGTATGATGATCGCCTTGAAATTGATTCTCCAGGCATGTTGTATGATGGCCTCACAGTTGAAGAAGCCAAATCGGGTAAGTCGCGATGCCGAAATAAAGCGATTGCCGAAGCATTTCAGTACATGAAACTCATCGAAGGATGGGGTACAGGTTTGCCGAGACTCTATAAGAGATGCGAAGAAATGGGACTTCAATCGCCGCATTTTGAGGAGTTTGGAGATGGTATGAGAGTGACGATTTATCGTAATTCTGGTACTGTCGAAGAAACAGGTAATGTGATTGTCGCAGAAAACCAAGCCGGTGTCATAGAAAGCCAAGCTGATGTCGGAATAAATGGTGCTGATGTCGGAATAAATGGTGCTGATGTCGGAATAAATGGTGCAGCAATACAGGTGGTTGAGCTTTTACGACAAAATAACCGGTTATCTGCAGTTCAAATTGCAGATTGTATGAGTTTGAGTAGCCGACAGGTTGAGCGTATTTTATCGGATTTGAAACAACGTGGATATATTAAACGTGTTGGGGCAAATAAAACAGGATATTGGTTAATTGTTAATGATAATCATTAAATCGTGAGCCGTATGCGCGCAGCTGCCCGGAACGGGGCGAACACAAAGGTGTTTGTTGAAGAAAAAATGGAAGCTATTTGTATGACACCGAATGAGATTTATTCAAAATATGGGAAAGGATCATTGCTGCATTGGTATCTCTGTGCAGACATGAGTTTTACAGAGAAAAATGCATTTGTCAGACGATTGCTGGAATTGGGGGCGGATGCGAATTACGTTGTTAAAACCAAGGATATTGTTGGTAATCAGACGCTGAATCGTTTGGGGTATTGTGAAGGTGATTCGGTATTGCATCACTGTATAGATGTTGAGTTTTGCGAAGTGTTGATTCATGCCGGTGCTGACATTCACAAGCGGAATCGGGTTGGCCAGACGCCGCTTCATTTAACCGTTGACAGCGCGTGTACGAAGTTACTGATAGAATCTGGTGCTCAGGTGAATGCGCTGGATAACGAGGGACGAACGCCGCTTCATTTGGCATACGATTGCAAGTGCGCTGAATTGCTCATTCGTGCCGGTGCCAATCTGAATATTAAAGACAATCGTGGCAGAACTGGATTACAGTATCATATCGAAAAGATGTATTCCGGGATTACAGAGGAACGAACTATAGCGAACTATCTGCAGGGAATACCTCAAAATCCAACTCGCTCGATTGAATCGGTTTATTCTGATTATTCAGATTCGGGATTGAGCAGTGTCATAAGAGAATTATCGCCTTCGGTTCAGATCGAATATGGTACTCTGATGCATCGTCCGAAAGCCAGTGTTCCTGCAACGCGACAAGCCCCTCGGCAAGAGAATTCTGCTGGGAACAAGATTTTTGAGAAAGGCAAGCATGAACCTATAAAACAGGCAGCATCTTCGGCAGAAAAAGAGGTTTCACAAGAGTCTCCGAATGAATTTAAGTATTCGAAGGATTTGGCTTATCGCTTTGATTTGGATTATGAGTAAGGAGCATCTATGAACAGCATTTTTAGTGTACAGGCCGTAAGATATTCTTATGGATAGAGTGGATGCCTGCCAACCTCTTGCTCGAATGTTTCCCCCAGCAGATGCACAAATCGGCGAGCAACGCGATTTGGTTCGATGAGTGAGAAAAATATGACGAGAAGAAATAGGATGAAATTAATATGATTCACTTTTTCTCAATCATAATATTTGGCGTTTGCGTTGTAACCTCTTTTTATAACGCGAATGTACAAGACAAAGCGGATGTCATGGACGAGTCAAGAAATATGGTGGCAGAAACGTTTACGGTCACAGGAACCATTACAAAGGTGACAATTGGTGATGTCAGCAAAAAAAGAGGTAAAGAGCACCTGCACCTGAAAATGCACTTGCACCTCAAACCGCATGATTCTCCGAATGAAGAACTGTATTTTATTAGATACCCCGCTGCTCAATCCGATAAGTTATGGCGAGCAGGACAGAGCGTATCCATCACTGCATACAAACCTTCGCCTGATTTTCCGGAAAATGCACCATCTATTATTCATATTGAACCGTTGTAGATACTGTGGAGCACTATTGTGATATATTGTATCGCAGAATTTGCCGAAGACATTGGCGGCCCTATTGGATTG
>JAGACY010000253.1 GCA_017613855.1 Pseudomonadota bacterium | reverse complement strand
CCCGATGCCATCAGTGCCAGATTCATGCTCATTTATGCACAGTATGTGCGCGGGCAGTTTACCGAACTTGCACCGCTGTTCGCCGAAGGCGCACAAAATTCCAATGATAAGGCGCTGGCAATTCACGATTACAACCTTGCGGCACTCTTCGCGCATACGTATTCAAATGCACCCGGGGCTTTCGAAAATGAGGTGTCATCTCTTAAAGCATCACTTGCCATTGATCCCGATGATATCATTGCCAACGAAAGACTTGAGGCGATGGAGCCACTGAGAGCTAATCTCGTTCCTTTTATCGAAAAAAGACTCAAAAATTCGGCTCTCGAAGACAAAACCGAATTACAGCTCGCTTTGGTCGAATCCATCTATCCCGATTCTCCGCAAAAGGCATTCTCGATGATTTGTGATGTCATTGAAGAGAATCCTACACATCTGCCGGCGTTGCGTGTCGCCGCCAATATGGCTCAGAAACTCGGCAATCCCACGCTCCTGTGCAGATTCCTCGCACTTCAGGCACAAAATCTCGAAAATAACACGACGCGGATTGTCGCATGGAGCAGTGCTGCCGATATCGCACAAAACCAGCTCAAAAAGACGGATATGGCCATTGAGTATGCCAAACAGGCATTCCTCATTGCTCCGCAAAGACTCGATCTGTATGACCGTTTGCTTGAACTGCTTAAGGTTAAGCATGATATCGCAGCCATTGACAATATCATGCAGCTGCATACACGCTCGATTTCTAAAGAAAATCAGGTCATGCGGTATATCGAAATGGCCGAGGATTATCTCAACGAGTTCAACGAGCCGGTTCAGGCTGCCATTAAACTCAGGCAGGTCCTCGAAATTGACCACGAAAATACCGAAGTTCTGTGGAAACTCGCGCAGATCGAAATTTCACTGCAGCATTGGAATGAAGCTAAAAATGCACTCGAAATTCTGATCGAAACTGAAAATGTCGATCCAGATATCCTCTCCAATGCTCGAAAAGCTCTCGCCAACCTCTATGTCGAACACCTCGGAACTTCAAAACTCGCTGTGCCAATGCTGCAGGATATGCTCAGCAATAATCCGGATGATGTTGAAGCACTCGAAAATCTTGCACAGGTGTACTTCGAAGATTCGAGGTTTACCGAAGCGCTTGCGATGCTCATGCGCTTGAACAAACTGATTCAGCCGCCACAGAATATCAGGATCCTCATTCAGATGGCCAATATTTACAAGGCACTCAATGAACCTGATAATTTGACCAAAATTATGAGGGAGGCGACGGAGCTCGTCAATCTCAATCCGAATATCCTATATGAACTTCAGCCCTGGATTGAAAGATTCAACGATCCTGTGATCCTGCGTTCTTTCATTGAACGATTGCTTGAACTCAATGATTTGCCGATTAATGTTCAGGTCGATATCTATCAGTTCGTTGCTTTCTGCTATGCGGGGCCGCTTCACATGCGCTTTGAGGCTGATAAATTTGCTGTGGCTGCTGCTGATCTCGATCCGGGCTCGCTCAAAACACAGCTTCTGGCCGCAAGGGTTTTCGATCCAAAAGAAGCGATGGTACACGCATCTGCGGCTGCTTCGATTGCGCCTTTTAATATCGAGCCTTATCAGGCAATGCATAATATTGCTGTCAATTCCAATCGCCACGATCTGCAGGCTCGCGTTGAACAGCAACTCGCGTTGCTTACGCCATCATTCAAGCCGGATGCTGAATTGCAAAATTCTTATGTCAACAAGCATCCTGACAGACCCGGATGTATTACAGACAGCGTCCTTCAATTCGTTGAATCGCCGAACTTTAACCGGAATATTCAGGCGCTGCTCAAACTCGTCGGTGCCAAAGCGCAGATCTTTGAACTGCCACTCTATGCAACGACTGATATCCCGCATACCACGCATATTGGCGGTATCTTCAAGGAAATCAGGCGCGCTTTCGAACTGACGGATATTGCACCGGTGTTTGTCAGGGATGCACCTTTCGTTTATTCCACAAACGAAGAACAGGATCTCATTCTGCTCAACGAAGATATCTTTGCAAATGCCTCGGACGGCGAAATCCGATTCCATATCGCTTCTGCACTTACCCATGTCAAATTGGGCACACTGCCGCTCGTCATTTTGCCGCCAAACAACGTCGTCATGCTCATTTCGGGGTTGCTCGGACTCGTCGATCCGCAGTTGACAAAACCAGACATCCTGGCACGTATCAAATCATTTATCCCAAGAAATCTGCGAAAATCCGTCGTCGATCTCATCATGTCCCAGGGACTCGGTGCGTATCAGTACGATCCCAAACAGATTCAATATGCTGCGGCTTGGCTCGATACCCAGATTGCACACTTGTTCAGCGGCAGTCTCGCCTCATCGGTCGCGGCCCTCATCCACCGCAAATCACCTCAAATCATCTTGCCAAACAATACACAGCAATGGATGATTCATTACGCAAATACACCATTCGTCACGGCGCTCTTCGAATACAATACCAGTGAAAAATTCACCGAACTGCGCCAGCGCACGGGATTGTTCCTAAAAATGAACGGCTAAAATAGTATATTATTGAATGTTTGGAAAAGCCGCTTTGCCTGACGGCATACGCGGCTTCAGGCGGCGCCTATGCGATGCATACGGCGCCACTTTTTTTATAACTTGCATTTCAATAGGGTTTTGCTAGATCAGCTCGGACCGTGTTAGTGTTATTCACTATTCACTCTTCACTAAGAGGTTTGTTATGAAAAAAATATATATCTTTGTTTCATTACTTTTACTTTTGGGGTGCAACGAAGATAACAATAATAACAATTTAGATACATGTAATCCTGCATGCAATTCCAATCAAAGATGTGTCAACGGGTTATGCCTGGCAAATGCGCCTGTCAATGAATGCAATCCTGCCTGTACATCGGAACAGACATGTGTCGATGGCACCTGCCAGCCGAATACATCGGTCAATGAATGCAATCCCGCCTGTACATCGGATCAGACATGTGTGAACGGCATCTGCCAGCCGAATACACCTGTCAATGAATGCAATCCCGCCTGTACATCGGAACAGACATGTGTGAACGGCACCTGCCAGCCGAATACACCTGTCAATGAATGCAATCCCGCTTGTACATCGGAACAGACATGTGTCGATGGCACCTGCCAGCCGAATGCGCCTGTCAATGAATGCAATCCTGCCTGTACATCGGATCAGACATGTGTCGATGGCACATGCCAGTCGAATGCGCCGGTCAATGAATGCAATCCCGCCTGCAAACAGGATCAGATGTGTGTGGACGGCACGTGCAAACCCAAACCTTCATGCAAGACCGTCGTAGATACAGGATTACAGGCACCCATGCCCGATGCCGAGTCAACCGATGAACAATGCTCCAATGGTGAAAATGATTTCCATACCCAAAATAAAGATGGTTCGGAATCTTCGTGGTTCGACTGCAAAAACTTTCAGTGTGCACAAAACCCGCTCGTTCAGGTCTGTGGCTTTATCGAGAATGATGATCAGGCATGTTCCGATGGGATAGATAATCCCAATGGCAGCGGCACACATAATAATTTTAAAAATAAAAGTAATGGCCTGGTCGACTGCAAGGATCCTTCGTGTTTTAAGAATCCCAATGTGACCGTTTGTAAAGATGAAGCACCGAAATATGAATTCGGCGATCAATGTGCGGATGGAAAAGATAATGACGAGGATGGCCTGGCCGATTGTGAAGATCCCGATTGCTTGCATGCAGGCGCTTCCTGCTGCGATCTGGGAACAAAAGTCCGCATTCTGTTTGACAACGCCCATCATGAGGTTGCCGGTGCTGTCGATTGGATCATTGATGTCACTGGGCGCCATCCGTTCCCGAGTATGCCTGCGGCCGGGAATGAATGGCATGGTTCTTTGTCTGATTTTGGTCTGGATTTGCTCAAATCGGGGAAATATATCGTCGAGACTTTGCCCCAAAACCGCACGTTATCTTATGGCAGCAAGGATGAGGTTCAGGATCTCTCCAATTACAAAATCCTCGTATTGCCCGAGCCGAGTTCGTCGTTCAGTGATACCGAAGTCAAGGCAATTCATGGCTTTGTGATGGCCGGTGGTGGTGTGCTGCTCGTTGCGGATCACGAGGGGGCCGATCGCGATGGCAATGGTGTCGATGCTTACAAAGCCATCAATGATTTGCTGGCTCGATTGCCCGGTGCCCAAAACGAAAAGGACAATCCTTTTGGGTTTTATGTTTTGCCTGGTTCGTTTGAAAAGAACACCAAATCCCATGTCGCGGCAGGATCCGAAAATCATGCCGTCATCAAAGGGCCTCATGGCACAGTCGTTCAGACGGGGATGTACGGTGCGGCCGGTTTTGAGATTATCAATACCGCAAAGGTAAAGGTGCTGCTAACAGAACAGTCCAGCTCTGAAGCGTTTGCTATCGCTGCCGAAGTCGGCAAGGGACGTATTGTCGCAATTGGTGACTCTGCAATTATGGGGGATGGTACAAATTTCCTCGGCCTGACCCTGAATTCCGAGAATGGTTATATTGATACAACTTTGCAAAACCGCGAGTTGTTCCTCAATGCAATCGATTGGCTGAATCATTGATAGTCTTCTAAAAAAAACGCCCCTCTGGGGCGCTTTTTTATTATTCACTATTCACTATTCACTATTCAATGCCTATTGACTTAAGTTCCCTGTTCCTTTAGCCATTTTTTGAGTTCATTTTGTAATTCCGAATTCCGAATTCCGAATTACATCAGTGAATACGTCATAGTGAATAACGAATAACGCATAACATTCATCTCAGTTCTTATAATGCTTCAGAAAACCGCCATAGCAATCGTTAGTT
>JAGACY010000252.1 GCA_017613855.1 Pseudomonadota bacterium | reverse complement strand
CCATTGGTTCTCGAAGCTGAAATTAAAGGGCATATTGTATCGTACATAAAACTCACTGGCTTAGATGGTGCAAATGACCATCTAAAGGCCATATCAATCAGGGGATAATAGTGCAATCGAAGACGATGATCAAGTTTAAAGATTTCAAATGTGGGTTTTGCTGATTTGGGGAATACATTTTACGCATATTTCCGCTTACAGAATTACTCTTTCCCAAATATAAAGGATAATTTCTCTACGTTATTCTGATCAAAACATACCAATTTTTTCTCAGCCTCCTCAATGGGCGCTGATGCTGGTAACTCTATACAGCTATATCCCGACCGGCAGTCTGAATCGGATTGGCACGTCTTCAGACACATATCGACACCAATATCGAAGTGACCGACTTTGGCCATATCTTTCATAATGGTGTAGCTCATGATAGTACTTCCGCTTGGGCAGTATTCTGCTCCGGATTCTTCGGCTGATTGAAGCGCTTCCTGGACTTTGCCATGATCACCGACATTGATCTTGTCAACAAGTCCCCCCTTCTGAAGTGCATTGGTATTGATCGCGTAATTCATCGGCGATTGATCTATCGTCCCGCTGATATCTATCGCACCCGTCATGCAGTAGCCATTCGGGGAGGTAAAGTGCACCCCGTTCTTGATGAGCTCAATAATCGCCGGAAGGAGATTGGTTATTGTTGCGCTCTCCATGTGGATAAGTTCCATAATGGTCGGAACATCATCCGATACAAAGCTTGCAATGGATTCCGGGAAGGTGATGTCCGCATCCCGTAAGCAGAGAACCTGCATCCCTTCCGGAACGATCGCTTCCAGCGGCTCACAGCCAATGTTGCTCGGGGAGGAAAAATTGGGGAAAAAGATCTCATCATTATCATCTATCTTATCGAGATAGGCTCCAATCACGAGACGGACAATTCCCGTAAATAATGATTTGAACTGTGCGCCCGTAACCGTGTTGTAACAATCAACACTATCGCACGAGCACGGAATGCCTATGAGCGAATCCGGTGCTGTATCTTTGCACTCTCCTCCGATACAGATCTGACCCTCCTGGCATGCCGCACACGGGTTCGGTATGCAGGCCTGACCTGAACAAATCATGTTTTCGCCGCACTCTTCCGTCTTGATTCGGTGATCATCGCAAAACTGACGTTTGGAAGAGGTCAGACAGAGTGCTGGGGTGTTCTCGTCACACTGATATTCACACGTCAGCGTAGACGGTTCGCAATTCTTATTCTCGCCTTCACAGTCTGTGATCTGAATAAACCCATCGACACATAGCCTGAGCGTATTCCCGTCACAAGTGGAGTCTTCTTCAACACACGCCGTCGGTGGTTCGGCACATGCCCCATCTTTACAGATGCGGTCTGTCTCGCTGCAGTCTACTGTGAGTTCCAAACCCTCCATGCACAGCTTGAGCGTCGTGCCGTCTTCATCACACGTTGATTCTTGGCATACAACCTCGCTCGACGGGGGCTTGACACAGGTGCCCTCTGCACACAGCTTCCCATCGGCACTGCAGTCAATTGTCGTAAACTGGCCCTCTATACACTGCTTGAGCGTAATATTGTCTGCGCATTCTGATATCTTGCAGTCATTGTCTTCTGGACCCGGTTCCGATTCGTCTTCACAGGCATCATTCTTACAAACTTTGTCGATCAGAGAACAATCGACTTCCAGCGGTACACCGTCATTACAAAGGGTGAGCATCGTTTCAGATATGCAGTGACTTTCGGTACACGTTCCCTCTGGATCCTGGCATGCATTATCCTTACAGCTTCCGCCGTTTTCAGAACAGTTCTTCTCGACAATCTTGCCTTCAATACATTCCTTGAGTGTGGTTTCATCCGCACAAATGCTTTCTGTACACTCTGGTTTGGGATCTTTATTCGGATCCTCTGGATCTCCCGGTGTGTCTGGCGGGTCTTGCGTCCCTGGCCCTGGTTGAGTGGGCTCTTGTGATTCCGGATCAATCTCTGCCCAAAAATCAGGCATCGATTTGCTTTCGTTTGCGCAGGAATTGTAAACTAAGGCCAGAAAAATAATGGCAAGAAAATGCGATTTATGTCGAAAACTCATGATCTTTAAGCGTTTTTTTTGAATGAAAAATTGTGCCCTGCCGGGGCGGACGTAATTTATCAGAAAATAAACTACATGCAAGATAATGAGAAAATTTGTTTGATCATAAAAGGCAATATGAAAGATGGGACGGCGCTTTGGCTTCGCCATGCGCTGCCGCTTGCGGCCTATGCGTTGCATACGGCCTTAAAGATGCTGCTATGGCGGCTTGCGCCGCCATACGCAGCATCTGGATGATGATATCGGATAATGTGTCCCCAATTGGGTACATTTGTTTATTTTGTGTTTCATTGTGAATAGCTAATATGATATATTTATCCACGATTTCATGCGAGTGTGCATGCTTGAAAAAAGGAGTTTTTGTATGGAATTCTTGCTTGTTGTCGGATTGGTCGTTGTCATTGTGTTTGCATTGCTCTTTATATCCGGCTTTAAAATTATCCCTCAGTCTGAGGTATGGGTTATTGAGCGGTTTGGGTCTTTCCGCGGTGTCGAAAGCAGCGGCCTGAAATTCTTTATGCCGGTGATCGATAAGGTTCGTAATAAAGTTCCTATGCGGGAACTGACATACGATGTGCCTCCACAGAACGTCATTACCAAGGACAATGTCTCCATTACAGCCGATTCTTTCATGTTCTTTAATGTTTTTGACGCCCAGAAATACACTTACGGCGTTCAGAATGTCGGCAATGCCTTGAATGCACTCGCCGTTTCGGCCCTTCGCGGCATTATCGGCAATATGGATTTGGAAGAATGCCTCCGCAGCCGCGACTCCATCAACAGAACGATGACGGTTGAACTCGACAAGGCCACGGATAAATGGGGCATCAAGGTTTCCCGCGTCGAAGTCAAGAACTTCATGCCGCCCCGCGATATCCAGGATTCGATGGAACGCCAGATGAAAGCAGATCGCGAACGCCGCGAGCAAATCATCCGCGCCGAAGCTGAAAAAGCATCCGCAATTCTCGATGCCGAAAAAGAAAAATCCGTTCAGGTCCTTCGCGCTGAAGCTGCCCGCGAAGCTGCACAGCTCAATGCCGAAGCCAACAAAATCGCCGTCGTTCAAAAAGCTGAAGCAGAAAAAGAAGCCGCACTCATCCGCGCTGAAGCCGAAAAAGCAGTCCGCATTAAACAGGCTGAAGCACAGGCCGAAGCCATTAAGGCAATTAATGCTGCTGCACCCTCCGAAGCGTATCTGCGCCTGAAATCCTATGAATCCTTCATCGCTGCTGCCAATGGCCAGGCAACAAAAATCATTGTCCCGTCGGATCTGCAGGGCATCGCCAGTGCTGCTATGGCTGCCAAAGAAGCCTTTATGTCACATCGTTAAGATGGCAACAATGATTCGAGTATGGTAAACAGGGAGGCGCGCAGTGTGCGCCTCTTTGTTTTTTAGGAGCATGTATGGACTGGTTGGTGGCTCATTATGATATTGTTACCTGGGTTATCCTGGGTATCATCTTTATTGTTGCGGAAGCTGCAACCGTCAGTGTCGTCAGCATCTGGTTTGTCGGCGGATGCGCATTGGCACTTGTTCTGGCTTTCATCGGAGTGCCTTTCTGGCTTCAGTTGATCGTAGCTATCGGGGCATCTGCTGGGTTGCTCGTCGGATGCAGAAAAATGATAACGGCAAACCTCAACAGAAAAAAAGCCCTTAAAGATGAAGATATTTCCAATCTTGCAGAGGGAAAAATCGGAATCGTGACTGAAGCTATCGAACCGGGAAAAAACGGACAAATCGATATCGGCGGGAATTATTGGACGGCCCGTGGTTACAATGATGAAGACAAATTTGATGTCAATGCCCGCGTCATCGTCATTCGACTGGATGGGCTTTGCTGCATTGTCGAATCTGCTGAGAATGTCCAATAATGATGAGGTCCGGCGTATGGCAGCGCCATAGCCGGACGCGCAAGGCGTATCGGCAAAGCCGATAGCCGTGCGCCCCGGGCCGTATGCGCCAATAGCGCATAGGCCGGGAATCAGGATTTCCCTTTCGAATCGGCATTGACGAATGGCTGCCCTTTGCCGAGTTCAATCAACGGAAGACCGGTCAGAGCCGCAATTCGACGTGCAAGGGTAAAACACGAATATTTGTCGAAACACCCTTCGACGATGGGATGCGGTGTGCCATCCTTTTCGGCGAGATAGAGCGCAAAAGCTTCGATATTGACGTTTTTGCGGCCCGGCCAGGGATAGTCGATCAACCCAAAGACAACGTGGGAAAAATCGTCAATCTCGTATTTTTTAAACTCTGCATTCTCTGGTAGATAAATGGATTTCTTGTACCCGAGAATCTGTCCGACTTCGTCACGAATGGGATGCGGTGCCGGAACGCGGAAGACCGTTTCACGGTATTTAAATGTCTTGGACGATTTGCGGTAAAATGCAATGAAAAAGAATACGCTCAGTGCCAGAATGCCATATTCTATGCCACTGAAATACCAAAGCCCCGCATTGACCCATCGAAAACACTCAATCACGATGATGATCAGCATGATCCATGCGGCAAAACGCCAACGCTCGTTGATACGCTGGCGAAGCTCGACGAGGCCGAACCATTCGTCATTCCTTTTGGTGAGTATGCATCGGTCGTATAACATTGTATGGCCTCATTTGGGGGTACGACCATGCTGCCAAAAGCCTTATTCGGATAGCAGGTCGAATTTTAGGTGTGGGCTGTCAAGGCGCCATTTGTCTTCTTCCAGGATAAAAACGAGCTCTCTCGCTTGTCCAGAAGCGCTGACGGCATAGAGCACCTTGCGCGTCTGGGATTCGTCATCCTGGCGACCTCCAAAGTCGTCCCGGATGTCTGCCAGATCACGAATAAACACGTCTCCCACCGGGTCAAATGCGAGTTCTTCTCCTGCGTCCGAGTAAATGGTGTTCGTTTCGAAAACGGATGAAGCACCGTTGCCATTCGAATGATTTTCAAAAAACGCCTGTGTTTGTGCGGACATGTACGACATTGCCCTCTCCCAGTCACCATCGGCCAGTGCGGCATAGCACTGAATAGCCGCACGTTTGCTGTCGAGAAATCGTCGCACGATATCTTCCTGAGTTTCTTGGGGCTTTTGCTCGGTTGTCTGCCATTCGGCCTTTGGGGGAGCGTCAGGCAGGGTGTACATGCGAGTGCATCCCAAAAAAGAGAAAATGACAAAAATTACAGCGAATTTTACAAATCTTTTTAGCATTTCAGACTCTGAACAGAAAAACGAACCATGGCTCTAATGAACCAGGTTGGTCTTTTAATGCATCTCGGATCGAAATCAAATGGGATATTTGCTTTTTTACGACTTCTTTTTTTTCTCTACTTCCTCATGATAAGAAGAATATTGAATGAAATCATATTGAAGGTAATCTTGATCATTTGAATCATACTGGATGTCATTTGGATGATTAGAATCAATGATTTCGATAATGGTTTCGTCGTTGTGACTGGATTCCTGATAGGGAGCTCCATAATTCGAAGGAAGGCTGTAATCTATGGCGTTATTGGCTGACCAGTTGTTCTCCTCCTCTTCCTGTAACTCAAGCTGCTCTCTTTTTTCCTGCTCTTCTTTTTCGAGTTGGGCTCTTTCTTTTTCAGCTCGATCGGTTTCTATGTCCTCCTGACGTTCTTTTTCCATATCTTCGAAAATTGTATTACCACTATATCTTTTTATTTCAAATCCTGAGCTTTCTATATATTGTGTAATGACTGAATATAACCAATCAGCTTCCTCCTCATTTAATCTACTAATTCTGATGTCATTGACAATATCATACACTCTGACATTAAAAAGACGTGCTGATGATGGTGGCTTTTCGAGTGGATGGTTGTTTTGAATGGATACTGGATTTTTGCTGATATCGAAACGATAGGCTTTTCGTTTTGCAAAGAATGAAGATTTATCAACAATAGTAATCGCTTTTCCTTCTGTAAAGATAATTTTTGTTGAACCTATTTTTTTGTTTAGATCATTTAGAAAAAAAATAAGCCCCCACACGCCGAATACGATACACATAATAATACAAAATAGCGTCAACAGAATGTTGACATGAGGTAAGATGATAAACAATATAGCACTTATCAAAAACCAAATTCCTGCAATCGTGTAGCTGGAAAGCGGTCGCTGTACAGTAATTTCGGATTGAATGAAATTTTGATTGATCTTAAAAATCTCAGGAGCTGTCTTGAATTGAGGAGGATCGAACATTGTTTTCCTGAATGGTTGCATGAGCGGCAAGTAAATATGCCATTTGTAAATATACCGTAAATAACCATCCAATGCGAGGATCATTTGATTTGCGCCGGCTATCGGCTGTGCCGATACGCCTGACGCTGCCGGCCTATGCGCCTTTGGCGCATACGGCCAGCGGCCGCCGCTATGCCCTTCGTGCATACGCGCCGGCTTTTAATAGATATGATTCTCGTAGGTTGAATACATCCATACGATATGATACAATTAGAGTGGGTTGATCTGATCATTCACCCAAATAACCGAATTTTTTCGTATCGATTGTATCATGTTGGGGTTGGTCTTATGAAAAATACACTTACCAAAATCTGCATAATCCTTGTGAGCTCCATGTTCGTTTGGGGGTGTGGCGGTTCCGATCATTCGAACAAAGCACCCAACGATAATACGGGCAATCCCAGCGATAATACGGGCAATCCCAACGATAATACAGGCAATCCCAACGACAATACGGGCAATCCCAACGATAATACGGGCAATCCCACGGATACTGGTGTTACAAACAGAACGGTTTCGGGCGTGTCTCAAAAAGGTCCATTTATTACAGGTTCATCGGTGACTGTGCAGGAACTCGATGGTGGAGAAACCCTGAGACAGACGGGTAATAGCTTTAAAGGCAAAATTAGTAATAACCGCGGGGAGTTTTCGGTGACGAGCATTAGCCTCGTTTCGCAGTATGCTTTGCTCGAAGTGAGTGGCTATTATCGCAACGAAGTGACCGGTAAAAACTCGACGAGCCTCATCGTCATGAATGCGTTGGTCGATATTTCAGACAGGGAAAATGTCAATATCAATCTGCTGACACACCTCGAAACTGACCGTGTCATGCGTTTGGTGACGGTCGATCATGTTGAATTTAACCAAGCCAAACGACAGGCTCGCGAAGAATTGATGGGGGATTTTGGCTTTACAGGCGATTTTGGTGAAGCCGAAGACATGAACATCTTCGGTGACAACAATGATGCAGCCGCATTACTCGCCATGAGCGTCATCGCACAAGGCAACCTGAACGAGAGCTCGTTTACCGAACGCATCACCCATATTTCCAGTGATATTGCAGACGGTACTGTAGATAATGACAATCTGTGGCGCGAAATGGCAATCTGGGCGATGTCAGCCGATCTCAGTGCGATTCGTCAAAACATGGAAAACTGGGGCGAGCATGTCCCGGAGTTTGAAAAATACATTCGGCAGTTTTGGCGCAGTACGTTGGATTTGACTTCATGCTCCAATATCGACGGATTCTCGGAGGTCGAAGGTACGATTCTGATCTGTCGTGCAGACGGCTGGGATCGTGCTAATCCAGATGAGATTTTAAATTATTACCTTGGTAAATGCGACTCGTCAAACCAGGACGAGGTGAAACGGTGTGAAGGCGAATCGGAATATTGTGCAGGTAAAATGATGGTCTGCCACGATACGGTGTGGTCTGATGCAAGTCAAGATGATATTATAAATAGTATTGGTATTAAGAATTTTGGGCAATGTCGAGAGGATAAACAAGGCGAAATCGCGTCTTGTAAAGGTAAAGAAGTGTGTTGCCCAAGTGAAGAATTCTGCTTTGATGGAATCACATTGATTTGTCGCGATGGGCGTTGGAGAACTGCACAATATGAAGAAATCCTGAGCTATTACTTGGGGACATGCGATTCGGGCAACGAGGGCGAGATAAAACAGTGCGAAGCGGAATAT
>JAGACY010000251.1 GCA_017613855.1 Pseudomonadota bacterium | reverse complement strand
GTTTCGGAATCATTTGCTTTATTCTGATTCACAAACATGCTCAAGAGTACAACCGCCAATAAAATGAAAACAACGACACCGGCAATTGCGATTTTGCCAATTTTCTTTTTAGGAGGTTCTTCGTTTGAGTTTTTATTTTCGCCGTTGGAAGCAGGGCCGGAACTGTTTGACTGAAGATTTGGCTGGGAAGGATTGGCACCTCCAGATTGGGACAATCCGAGATTGAGTTCCGGAAAATAGCGGCTTGCAATGTCGCTCAAAACGGTTCGCACTTCGCGTGCAGAGCTGTATCTGTCCTCGGGGTGTTTCATGAGGAGTTTTTGGATCACAGCGTCAAGTTCCTGAGCACAATTGAATTCTTTGGTCAGGTGAGGTGGATCTACCACGAGGTGTTTGTTGAGCAGCAGAATGTAGTTCTTGCCGTTGAATGGCGGTTCTCCTTCGATCATTTCGAACAGCATGCAGCCGCAAGAGTAGAGATCTGCACGTAGATCCACGGGATTGCCCATGACCTGTTCGGGCGAGAGGTATTCCGGGGTGCCGTAGACCTGGCCGGATTGGGTCAGGACGCCATGTTCATCATTGGGTTTATCGGCATGTGCAATGCCGAAGTCAATGAGCTTGACGTAATCGTCCCGGTCTTCACGGTTGATGAGTGAAATATTCTCGGGCTTGATGTCGCGGTGAACGATTCCGGCTTCGTGGGCGCATTCGAGTGCACCAAGCAAATCATTCATGATTCGGAAGATGGTTTTTATCTCGATGGTTCCCTCGCGTTCCAGTCGATCTCTGAGTGTCTCGCCTTTGAGGTATTCCATGACGAGATAAAAATCGCCATTCTCGGTCGAATCGAAGTCTGTTACCTGGCAGATGTGGGGATGATCAAGTTGTGCTGCGGCATTGGCTTCGCGTCGGAATCGCGCCAGTGATTCGCTCTTCTCTGCGATATGGACGTGCATGAGTTTGATAGCGAACATGCGGTGTATCGTGACGTGTTCTGCCCGATAAACCTCGCCCATGGAGCCCTTTCCGAGCACTTCCTTGATGACATATCTTTCTTTTAAAACATCTCCAGGATTATATGACATTGCGTATTAGCTCCAAAAACGCAATTAAAATGCTCAACCCATCGGTATTAAGCCATGCTTAGACATTGAGTTGGCAAAACAATAGTTTCCCATTTTGATACTAATATAACATGATTGCGATTGTCAATTTTTAGTCAACTGACGGTGTATGGGAGAGGAAAAGTGAATTACACATTGAAAAGGGTAGACGAATAGTGCTAGTAGGAATTGTCCGGTGTGTGTGTGTTATGCACCGTACTTTAACGACTATTTTAGGAGAAGAAAAATGGCAAAACCAGTAGTAGATACCGATGTTTGTGTGGGTTGCGGCAGCTGTGAATCAGGTTGTCCGGCAGAAGCCATTAAGGTCAATGATGATGGATTTGCAGTCGTGGATGTTGATGCTTGTGTGGAATGCCTTGCATGCATTGACAACTGCCCGGCTGGTGCAATTTCCGAAGGTGAATAATTCATCGGTTTAAATACATCTAAAAGCACCTGTAACAGGGTGCTTTTTTTTAGCTCTGCCTCTGCCGTGTATGCTCTTTCTTTGGTTCTCAATTTGCAATGCGCAATGTGCAATTGAATCAGCAAAATAAAAGAGACAATCTAAAGATAAAGAAACCGAATTCTTTAGAGATTACCTTGAGCATATTATCATAATTATGCATTACACATTACGCATTACGAATTTTTTGTATGATTATGTTGAGGGTTTCGAATGAAAATTAGTGAACTGAGGTTACGCGAAGATTACGATGCCATTCTGCAAGAGACGCTCAAACGCGTGGTAGGAGGTGAAGGCAAGGCAGATCAACAGTGGTATGAGCATCCTTTTTTCAGTGTATACGTAACTCGTGGATTTTGTCAGGCAGGCATTCAATTTTTGCAGGAACAGTACCGTCATACACCGCATCGTATGCGTCGAATCGTGCAGGGGATGGGGGTTGAATTGTTTGGATTGCGTTCTGTTTTTGAACGAATGATTCGTCCGGCTTTTAAACTTCCTGCCATCGAGAATGCATCTTATTGTATGTGGATGCCCGGCAATCAACGTCTGCGTCGGTTTGATTTTAAGAATCGTGTCGTATCGGTTTATGGCAAAGCGGAATTTTCGGATGATGGGTTGCGCAGGGAAATCGATTTTCGCATGGCACATTCCGAACGCCATGACTGGATTTTACCCATTCTTACATTGGGGACACATGGATTTGATGAACCCCTTTTGGATGCGACCGGATTAGATCGTGTGAGAAATGCCAGAAATCGGCAGATGGGGCTTAATCGAGCACTCATGGCTTTGGATGCGCTTCATCAATATGAAAATAAAGAGGTTACTGCTGCTGAGTATTTGGAAATGAAGCGTGCAGAATTTGTGCATGCCGAAAAACAGCTTCAGGAAAAGTTCATGGGAATATCATTGGAGCATGTTGAAAAAATATGGGATTTGTCATCCCGTGAGGTCTCACAAGTTCAAAAAGTTGAGCTTTCCTTGACTCACGGTGACTTCCAGCCCGGGAATGTGCTGATATCCAACCATGATGATAGGATTTGGATCATCGATTGGGAAGATATCGGAGTGCGGGCCAGTATTTATGATCTCATGACTTGGGGACTGCGCAGTCGTTTTCCGAGAGGACTATACAATCGGGTACAGAGTTATCTGCAGACATCTCAATTCGATGAGTGCCGTGACATTACTGTTCATTACAATGCCAGAGTTGCAGTTGCCTTATGGGCAATTGAAGAATGGATTTGGTTGATGCAATCGAGTTCCCGTAACGGTATTTCCGAAATGAATGCGGGATTGGTAACGCATTTTAAAGAGATTTGTCAGATATAAAAAAAGCGCCCGATTGGGCGCTTTTTTATCCGTATTGGTAATTTAGTAGAGCATGTAGCCCAATCCCAACTGAATTTCGTGGTAAAGATCCGTGCTCTTAGCATCGGAGGGGGCGGTGCATTGTTTATCGAGGCATCCTGTACCGCCGAATTGGGTATTCATGTAGGTAAGTGCATAACCCGCGCGTACGAAGAAGCCTTTATAGATATCATATTTAAAGTGTGCATCCACTGTGAGGCCCCAACTGGATTTAACCATCGAACCCCATTTGGCGAGTTTTTGAATCTGAGGCTGTTTAATACTGATATCTGCCGCGGCACCAATATCCATGCGGAATTGACGTAACCCGAGCGGTGTGGAGAAGCGCAGACCTGCATTAACACCTGTATAATCATGTCCTAAATAGGTAGGATTGGTTTTGATGGTATATTGTGCCATCATAAAACCGGCAAAGAAATCAAGTGCGAGTCCATCGGGATTCAGTTTATCGCCGCGTTTCTGAAGCAGGAGGCGATAAACCAGGTCTGCGTTAAATCTCCAGTAAGTTGTATCACAGGTAATGACATCACCTTTTGCCTTGCAGGCATGCTGCGTGGATAATTCTTTTTCGATTCTCATGTCGCTTTGAAGAAAACCGAATCCGAAGCTGGCAGTAAGTCCCAGGCCCTGAAGATAATCGCTATTGACGCCAATACCAAATGGGAAGAAATCGAAGTCAAAGCCATAAACGGGGAAGACCTGTGTCGTGTAGCTGGTTGGTCTGCCCAATTTGGCCGATGAATCCAAAGAGCGGATTGTGGGACTGACATTAAAACCAAGTAAGAAAATGGGGCGCCCTGTTCCACCTTTTACAGCACCGTATCTGCCGGTGTCATCACTTGGAAGATCGACGGGTTCAGGAAAAACGACCTCATAGGAACCAGAATCCACAAAGGAGATAACCTTCATAATTGCTTCACGGTCCGGATAAGTGATGATCCAATTTTCCGTCCCATCTTTCGATTGGGTTTTGTATTCATACGGTGTAACACCAAGGGTGACGCCTTCACGAATAACAGATGCTCCCGGGGGAGTGGATGTGATTTTAATCACAATTTCTGTTGCATATTCTTTGGGAATAATCTCGGCCGTTACCTGGTTGATACCACGTATAATTGCTTTGGTATCATCCTTGGTCAGTTTGCCTTTTTTCTTTTTAAGGCTTCTTTCAAGTTCTGCCATGACCTCACCGGTGTACGCATTGATGATGGTTACAACGATAGAAGCCTTTTTCCCTTTTTTCTGATAGGAAAGCTTGACGAGAGCATCGTGTCTGATTTTTTCGTTGAGCTTTGCAATGTCTTCGTTGGATGACCAATAACCTGCTCTCATACCTGAATTGAGTGCAGTTGAATTCATCTCACTTTCGGAGAATGTGACATGCCCGGCATTTCCCAGTGCTTCTGTAATGGCATGTGTCATGGAGAGGGCGGAGTCGTCGTTCTCCACATTTGGTAAGTCGATAAGGCGGCCAACGGTATCTTGTGCAAAAGCAAAAATAGGTGCTATGCACAAAAAAGCGATGAAGACCGCATAAGCTAATAAATTGAAGGGTTTCATGTACATTCTCCAAAAAAAGAGTTCAGTCACACACTTCGATTATCGTTCATATCTTTACAAAGATCAACCTACAAGCGGAATTCTTATGATGAATTCGTAACTGTTTTATAGTCGTTCTTACATTTCCATTGCTTTGCGTTCGACAGGCCGCATTCTTTTCCTTAAGGTTATGCTTTGAAATGTGAGTAAAATGGCATTCATTGCATAGCCCATGAGAGGAAAAAAATGCAGGCTAACAAGGCTAATTGATTGGGTTGTCAATTGGGGGCGCAAATCCGGTGTTTAAGGTTGCATCACAAAGCCACTGGAAGTTATCGAGAATGACAGAAGAATCCCATGCAGCATCGCCGGTGTCCCAAATGTAGAAATCCAGATTGAATATTTGGCCTCCGGAGATTGGTGCTGTTGTTTGCAGCCAGGCTGTGCCACCACCACGTCCGTCGTGAATATAGGGATCTGGATAATAGGCATAGAGCTCTTCGACATTACTGCAATTTCCGCAGTGATTGTTCTGGCAACCCTGTTCATAATTGCCCGGACAAGCTCCATCAAGACTGCCAAAGGCCATACTATCGTAACATGCAGGTGCGGTGCAGGTCGTAAAGAAAGCATTATTCACCGAAACAGCATTGCCATTTTCGTCAAAAGAAATATTGCCATCTGCATTCACAAGAGGATTGCCATTTTCGTCTGTGAGCAGGGTGAGGAAGAAATCATTGAATGATGAACAGACATAGAAGGGATATTCGCGCGAAAAGAATCTGAAATCGAAGCTGAATCCCTTGGCATTTTGGGGGGCTTGCATTTTCAGATGCAAAACGACTGAATCCCGAATCTCCGCATACGAACCACTCTCGCATTTCTTGTGAGATTCGAGTTTGCCCCCATGCGCATTGAGGTATACAGAGGGGACAGCGTCATTCGCATAAGAGTAGCCCTGATCTTTTATTCCAACACCATGATACACATCCTTTGCAATGCCCGAGGATAACATCGCAAAGGATTGACCTATTCTTGGCTTGATGAGCGTTGCTCCTTTGCTGTCTTTCATTCCTTTTAGAATATTGACCTGTTCGGGGGCCACGCTGTGTAAATTGCCCGAACGATGCAGCGAATACTCGAGAAGCCCGCCTTTTTGGGGATCAGAGGATGCTCCCATGCAGATATCCATCGATTTCGCCAGCAATAATGCTGATTCGTTATTGCTCGAGTCGTTCCAGGAAAGGTCAATATCGCAATTGCCATAGTCAAATTGACATACCTGTGTTTCACAGTCCTTGCCCTGACATGTTGAAACTACCTCATCGCAGCCGATATCATCTTCGTCCGTAATCCCATTGCAGTTATCATCCAGACTATTTCCCTTGCAGTCGAGTGCAACCTCGGGATGGACGAGATCCGGTCGCGTTGTATTGCACATCTTTTGGTTATCACAGCAATCGTAGAGGCTGCCATTTTTACAGATGGAATAGCCATCGCCGTCTTCATCCTGGAGTGAGTCGGGGATGCCATTGCAATCGTTATCCCTGTTGGGATCGGACAAATCACAGACGTAACCGCTTATATCCTGTGCCGGCATAACCTGGCCGACGCATTCAGGATTCCAGAATGCTCCAAATTCATTGACGATGCACTCATAATGTCCTGCTTTACAGACACCCACACCTTCGGTGCCATCATCTCCCTGATAGCATGGTTTGGTATCCCCCTTTTGACATGCGCAATCGCCTTCGGTTTCGCAGGCACCATCACCGTCACAGTCCTGAAAATTCTCACTACATACACATATCCCGCTATGGCAGGTACCTTCACCACATGAGTGACCGCATGTGCCGCAATTGAGGGGATCGGTCTTAAGGTCTGCACCATCACAGACGATCTCCGTAGGCGTTGGCTCTTCCGGATCTGTGGGAGTCTCTGGTTGTTGAGGACCTGGCTTTTGCTCCTCTGGTTCGGAGGGCGTATCCGTGTTCCCTGAACAATGATTACCTTGACATTCAGGAGTCTTTGATGGCTGTGCTTTGCTGATCACAAGCGAATCATCGGAACAACCGGCAAACATGCAGCATATCAGGGAATATACAAACAGATCGGATATTTTCATATAACCTCCAACGATCGAAATGGCTGGTTATGGTATAGAAAGAGAAGGGGATTGCCGACAATCCCCGTAGTTCATATTCTCCTTTTCTAAGGCCATGCTGAAGCTGTCCCTGGTTTTTATTTGTCGTAGTATGATCCAGAAGATCCTAGGAGGGGAGAATGCGTTTATATGTTTAATTGATTGGATTATCTATCGGTGGGGCAAATCCGGTGTCTAATGTCGCATCACAAAGCCACTGGAAGTTATCAAGAATCACCGTAGAGTCATAAGATTGATCGCCTGTATCCCAGATATAAAAATCCAGATTAAAGATCTGACCTCCGGAAATCGGGGCTGAGGTCGTAAGCCATGCGGTGCCGCCGCCATTTCCGTCATCTCCGTCGTAGGGCTTTGGGCAATAGGCATAAAGCTCTTCATAACTGTCACACTTGCCGCAATGCCCACCTTTGCATCCTTCGTCGAAATTACCTGGGCACCCGCTTGATTTGGTGCAGCTCGGGGCGACACAAGTTGTAAAGAATGCATTATTCACCGAAACGGCATTGCCGTTTTTATCAAATGAAATATTGCCATCTTTATTGACAAGGGGCTTGCCGGCTTCATCTGTCAGCAGCGTCAGGAAAAAGTCATTGAACTCAGTACATAGATAAACTGGGTATTCATGCGAGAAAAATCTAAAATCAAAACTGAATCCTTTGGCTTTTTGAGGGGCTTGTATCTTGAGGTGAAGAACGACTGAGTCGTTGATAATAGGATCACCGCCATCACAATTTGGATGCGATTCAAGCTTCTTTTTGTGCGCTTTTAGGTAGACTGAAGGCACCTCTCCACCTTTCGTGAAGGGTTCGTGGCCCTCTCCTACCCCCTGATAGGTATCCAGCGCATTACCGGATGAGAGCAAAGCAAAAGACTGACCAATTCTGGGCTTGATGAGGGTTTTGCCTTTTTTGTTTTTCATTCCCTTAAGTATATTGACTTGAGCAGCTTTAACTTTTTTGTCAGATCCGGAACGGTGCAGCGAATACTCGAGGAGTGAACCTTTGGTGGGATCTGAAGATGCCCCCATGCAGATGTCCATCGATCTTGCCAGCAATAATGCCGAATCGGAATTATTGGAGTTATTCCAGATTAGGTCCACATCGCAGTCGCCATAATCGAATTGACAGGCCTGGGTTTCACAATCACTGCCTTCGCATGTTGATACCACTTCGTCACAGCTGACACTATCTTCGTCCGTAATGCCATTGCAGTTATCATCGAGATTGTTGCCCTTACAGTCGAGGGAAACGCCGGGATGAACGAGATCCGGACGCGAAGTGTTGCACATTTTCCCGTTGTCACAACAATCATAAAGGGTGCCGTCTTTGCAGATGAAATAACCATCCCCGTCTTCATCCTGGAGTGAGTCTGGAGTGCCATTGCAGTCGTTATCCCGATTGGGATCGCTCAAATCACAGATGAAGCCGCTGATATCCTGGGCCGGTATTACCTGGTCGATGCACTCTGGATTCCAATAGGCGCCCAATTCATCGACGATGCATTCATAATGACCGGCTTTGCAGACACCCACACCTTCGGTTCCTTCGTCCCCCTGATAGCATGGTTCGGTTTGGCCCTTCTGACAGGCACAATCCCCCTCTGTTTCGCAGTAACCATCACCATTGCAGTCCTGATAATTCTCATTGCATACGCATAAACCGCTTTGACAGGTCCCTTCACCGCAAGAATGACCACAAGTGCCGCAATTGAGGGGATCTGTCTGCAAATCAATCCCCTCACATGTCGAATCCCCAGAAGGTGGATTCACCGGATCGACAGGATCTGGCGTAGAATCCGGATCCTGGGGATCAGGTTCGGATGGCTTGTCGGGCTGCTCGGAACAATTCTTTCCATGACATTCTGAATCTGTGGAAGGATTGGTTTTGCTGATGACCAGTGAATCATCGGAACATCCGGTAAACATGCAACAAACCAAAGACACTGCAAGCAGCTCGGTTATTTTCATAATATCTCCATATCGCGAAAAGAAATGGCAAACCCTAGGAATGAAACGGAAGCCAATTGCCACCTTCGGTCGTCGAGTATCGTTGCTTTGTTGACCGTGTGGTGGCGTCCTTTCATCCAGTCCTGTGTCAGGTTTGTGCATGACATGGTTTTACGGAAGAATGCGTTCCTGCTGTATTAGTTAATTGGGTTGTCAATCGGGGGCGCAAATCCCGTATCTAATTGTGCATCACAAAGCCACTTGAAGTTATCGAGGATGACCGAAGAATCCAGTATTTGATCAGTTGTATCCCAAATATAGAAATCCAGGTTAAAGACCTGCCCCCCGGAAATCGGTGCTGATGTCGTAAGCCATGCCGTACCTCCGCCATCGCCGCTGTGACCGTTGTAGGGATTTTGCGTATAGGCATAAAGCTCTTCGAAACTGTCACATTGACCACATTTGTTATTCTGGCAACCATCATCAAAATTGCCGGGACAAGATCCCGCGCCGTTGCAGCTCGGTGCAACACAGGTTGTAAAGAATGCATTGTTGATCGAGACCGCATGGCCTTTTTTATCAAATGAAATATTACCGTCCTCATTGACAATGGGATGGCCTTGTTCATCCGTAAGCAGCGTTAAGAAGAAATCATTAAAGGATGTACATAGGAAAGTCGGGTATTCACGCGAGAAAAATCTAAAGTCAAAGCTGAATCCCTTGGCATTTTGGGGCGCCTTAAGTTTAAGATGAAGTACGACCGAATCATTGATCTTTGACGTTGAACCCAATGAACAGTTCGGATGTGTTTCGAGGACATAATTGTGGGCCTTCAGGTAAACGTCTGGGGGCGTATCACCTTGGGAAAATGTTCTATCGCCGCTTACACCACCATAGACATCCCGTGCATACCCTGAAGAGAGCATCGCAAAAGACTGGCCAATTCTGGGCTTGATGAGGACTTGTCCAGAGTTGTCGCGCATTCCCTTAAGAATGTTGACCTGAGCTTGATTGATCTTTAGGTTCGATCCGGAACGGTGCAGGGAATACTCCAAAAGTGAGCCTTTATTGGGATCTGAAGAAGTGCCCATGCAGATATCCATCGATTTTGCCAGCAACAATGCGGACTCGTTCGTATTGGAGTTGTTCCACATCAGGTTGACATCGCAGTCGCCATAATCAAACTCACAGGCCTGCGTTTCACAGTCCTTGCCTTGACATGTCGAAACGGCCTGATCGCAGCTGATCTCATCTTCATCCGTGATCCCATTGCAGTTGTCATCCAGGCTATTCCCTTTGCAGTCGCGGGTAACACCGGGGTGGACGAGATCTGTACGGGATGTGTTGCACATCTTCTGGTTGTCACAGCAATCGTAAAGGCTGCCATTTTTGCAGATGGGATAGCCGTCGCCGTCTTCGTCCTGAACTGAGTCGGGAACGCCATTGCAGTCGTTATCCCGATTGGGATCGCTCAGATCACACACAAAACCACTGATATCCTGCGCAGGCATCACCTGGCCTACACACTCGGGATTCCAATAAGCTCCGAATTCATCGACGATGCACTCATAATGTCCTGCTTTGCAGACACCCACGCCCTCGGTCCCCTCGTCTCCCTGATAGCACGGCTTGGTATCGCCTTTTTTACATGCGCAATCGCCTTCTGTTTCGCAGTATCCATCTCCGTTGCAGTCCTGGAAATTATCATTGCATACGCACAAACCACTATGACACGTTCCTTCACCGCATGAATGGCCGCAGCTGCCGCAATTCAGGGGATCTGTGCTTAAATCTGCACCATCACAATTTGTGTCACTTGGGGGAGGATCGGTTGGATTATCTGGGCCTGTTGGCTGATCCGGTTTTTGCCCGGGGTCTTGCGGATCCTGTTGAGATGGTTTTTGTGTCTCACCGGAACAGTTTTTACCCTGACAGCCTGGCTTGGATGTGGAGGGCGTTTTATTGATGACAAGCGTGTCGTCTGAACAACCGGCAAAAATGCAGCAAGCCATCGAGAGCGCTAACAGAGTGGATATTCTCATATATACCTCCTGGTATCAAATCTATAGACCTTTATGATAATAAAAGCCCATAGAAGAATATATAAAACATCTCCCGATAGCAATACCTTGTGCAAAAGTCATTCACCTGCACAGCTATATTTTTTGATATATCAGGGGGCAAGCCCCCTGCGGCGCTTTTTGCTGCGCAAATACGCGCCTACCCCTGAACCGGCGCTTTTTGCTGCGCAAATACGCGCCTACCCCTGAACCGGCGCTTTTTGCTGCGCAAATACGCGCCGGCTGCATCCATTAATTGATCTCAATGGGGTTCTCGGCGGGAGGCGCAAATTCGGTATTCAATGAGGCGTCACAGAGCCATCTGAAATTGTCGAGTAACACTGTAGAATCCATTCCGGAATCATGTGTGTCCCAAATATAAAAATCGAGATTGAAGATCTGTCCGCCTTCGATGGGGGCTTGCGTCGTAAGCCAGGCTGTGCCTCCGCCGCAGGTATCCGCGTTGAGAGTGCCTTTATAGGGTTTGGGGTAGTAAGCATAGAGCTCATCAAAAGAGTCACACCCATAACACGTTGTAAAGAAGGCTGTATTCACTGAAATAGGATACCCTTTCTTATCCAATGAAATATTGCCATCTTTATTCTGAAGCGGTTTGCCTTTCTCATCCGTAAGCAAAGTCAGGAAGAAATCATTGTATTCTGAACATAGATATTCCGGATATTCACGGGTAAAGAAACGAAAATCGAAGCTAAATCCTTTGGCATTCTGCGGTGCCTGAAGCTTGAGATGGAGAACGACAGAATCAATAATGCGTGGATCCTTTTCGGATGGACAACTTTTGCTTGATTGCAGCTTATGGTTATGCGCCGATAGATAAAGGTCAGGAATTTTGTCTTCGACACTGATCATAAACATGGAAATACTTGGGTCGAAATAACTGTCAGAATAGAGCTGGCTTTCTGTCGATACCCCGTTATAGACGTCTTTTGCTTCCCCTGTTGAGAGCAGGGCAAACGTATGTCCCAGTCTCGGTTTAATCAATGTCTTGCCTTTTTTGTCTTTCATTCCCGGTAAAATATTGACTTGTTCAGGAGCTACTTTTTTCTTGTCGTAGCCAGAACGATGGAGGGAATACTCAAGCAGGGCGCCTTTGGCAGGGTCGGAGCTTTTGCCCATGCAGATATCCATGGATTGGGCGAGTAGGAGGGCGGATTTTGTGTTGTTGGAATTGTTCCATTCCAGCCCCTGATCACAATCGCCATAATCAAATTTGCATGCTTCGACGCCGCAGTCCTCGCCCTCACAAGGAATTGGCTCGCTGCAGCTGAGTTCCCCCTCGTCTACAGTGCCATCGCAGTTATCGTCTAGCTGATTGTCGTTGCAGTCAATGGTTACGCCGGGATTGATGAGTTCCGGCTTGGTGGTGTTGCACCATTTCTGGCTGTCACAGCAGTCCAGAATTGCACCATCCTTGCAAATGGCAAAGCCATCCTGGTCTTCATCCTGTTGCGCATCTGCAATGCCGTTGCAATCGCTGTCTATATCGGGGATGCTGGCATCACAGGTAAACTCTGCAAGCGTTTGTGCCGGTAAAACCTGATCGATGCAAGCACTGTTATCCCAATAAGAACCTGTTTCATCTACGATGCAATTGTGGTAGCCGCCATGACATTGCCCAATTCCCTCGGTGCCTTCGTCACCTTCATAACAGGGGGTGGTTTGGCCTGGGCGGCAGATGCACTCATTCAATGATTCGCATGTGCCGTTATCATCACAGTCGACATAATCATCTTCGCATACACATTTACCCTCGCTGCAGGTTGCATTGACACAGGCATGACCGCAAGCCCCGCAATGATTGACGTCGTTCATGAGGTCGATGTCCTCACCGCATTCAGGGGAAGGTGGATCCACAGGCGGATCTGTTGGATCTTGTGGATCTGCTGGGGGATCTGTCGGTTTCTGCTGATCGTTGGTACAGTCATTCCCCTGGCAGTTCGTGTTATCTCCACTCAATGAATCTGCTTTGTACGTCGATTCCTGGGAACAGCCGGCAACTGCGCAGCAGATGCTTATAACTATGAATAAACGGGAAATCTTCATCGTTGCTCGTCCTTTCACAAAACTATCTACCAGATCCTACTATTCAATCAGGCTATGATGTATGGCCACTATGTTGATTGTTGCTTAGAACTTTGAGCCTGGAGCATGAAGACTATTCCCCCCAACTCCAGGCTCTAAGCCTCAAGCTCAGAGCTTATCAACACTCTCCTCCTACAGAGCCTATGATGAACGGCTGTGTAGAGGAGAGAGAATTGTGTTCGTCGGGTATCACGAAAATGCTGCTGAATTAATTGATCTCAATGGGATTTTCTGCCGGTGGGGCAAAGCCGGTATTCAATGCTGCATCACAGAGCCAGCGGAAATTGTCGAGAATAACGGTCGAGTCTTTGTTGGAATCCTTGGTGTCCCAAATGTAAAAATCGAGGTTGAATACTTGCCCGCCAGTAATAGGTGCTGTTGTCGTCAGCCATGCTGTACCGCCACCGCATGCAGAATGGGAATAGTCTACTGCTCCAGCATAAGGGTTGGGATGATATGCATAGAGTTCATTGAAGGAATCACATTTTCCGCAATGACCATCCTCTGTGCATCCCGAATAGTTTGCAGGGCAGGCCCCCCCACCAAAGTAGGAAAAGGCTGTACTGTCATAACATGAAGGCGCTGTGCAGGTTGTAAAGTAGGCATTGTTGACAGAAATGGGGTTGCCAGCTGTATCAAAAGAAATATTGCCATCTGCGTTCTGGAGTGGTGCACCATTCTCATCTGTCATCAGGGTTAGGAAGAAGTCGTTGTAATCTGTACATACATACTCAGGAAATTCCCGGGTAAAGAAGCGAAAATCGAAACTGAACCCCTTAGCGTCTTGCGGTGCCTGAAGTTTTAGGTGGAGAACGACTGAATCGATAATGCGAGTATTTGTGGCCCCTTTACAATTCGGATGTGTTTGTAATTGATTGCCGTGGGCTGACAGATAAAGCTCTGGAACCGTGTCCTCAAGACTGACCCCGTAAAAAGTAGCGGGGTCATATTCACTCTTGGAGTAAGCTTTATCTCCAGTTTCTAAGCCGCCTCCCACATCTAAAGCATCTCCAGTTGAGAGCAGTGCAAACGTATGCCCCAGTCTAGGCTTGATCAGTGTATTGCCGGATTTGTCTTTCATTCCCGGCAAAATGTTGATTTGCTGTGGGGCAACCGTATTGGAGGGGTATCCCGAACGATGAACGGAATATTCGATTAGGGATCCCTTGGTGGGATCTGAGCTTGCCCCCATACAGATATCCATCGATTTGGCGAGCAGCATTGCAGAGTCGGCGTTATTGGAATTGTTCCATACCAACCCCTGGTCACAATCACCATAAGAGAATTTGCATGCTTCAACACCACAGTCAGGTCCCTGGCACGGGATAGGCTCGCTGCAGCTGATTTCACCCTCATCGACGGTGCCGTTGCAGTTATCGTCGAGCTGATTGTCATTGCAGTCTATCGTTACACCGGGATTGATGAGTTCCGGTTTGGTCGTGTTGCACCATTTCTGGCTGTCACAGCAGTCCAGAATTGCACCATCCTTGCAAATGGCAAAGCCATCCTGGTCTTCATCCTGCTGGGCATCTGGTATGCCGTTGCAATCGTTGTCTATATCGGGGGTGTTGACATCACAGCTAAATTCACTAAGTGTTTGTGCCGGTAAAACCTGATCGATGCATTCACTGCTATCCCAATAGGCACCATTTTCATCCACGATACAATTGCGATAACCAGATTTACATCTGCCAACCCCTTCGGTGCCTTCATCCCCTTCGTAGCATGGGTCGGTTTGACCTGGTTTACAAATGCATTCGTGCAACGTTTCGCACGTACCATCTTCATCACAATCGAAGTAATCCTCTTCGCATTTGCACGCACCCTCCTCGCAGATTGCGTTGACACAGGTATGACCGCAAGTTCCGCAGTTATTGATATCGGTCATGAGATCGATACCCTCGCCACATTCGGGTTCCGGTGGGTCTAAAGGAGGATCCGTTGGATCTTTGGGATCCGGGTCTTGCGGATCACTTGGCGTGGGATCGGTTGGAGTGGCGGGACAATCACTTCCCTGACAATCCGGAGTTGCTGGCTCGGTATTATCTTTGGTTTTCGAGTCGTCAGAACAGCTTGTGATTAAACAACAGGAAAATGCAAATGCCATTAAACGGGATATTCTCATAATTTCACATCCTCTGTGTGTCGTTCTGAAAGGTTATACAACCAGAAAAAGAATATATAAATGAAGTAACAAGATCAAGTCATTAAGTATGGTAATTCATCCCGTTCAATGAATGCTGAGCGATATCTTTTCCGCATGTCACCTTATTGCATGGGGTTACTATCACAGTATATACAGTCAATCGCTGCAAAAAATGACATAAATGAGGCGAATGCCAAAAAAAAACACGGTATTAAACCGTGTTTATAAAGAGATTAAATCGTTTCTTTTTTGATGAGTGATGATTTGACGACCCGTTTGGGATCTTTGATGATGAGATATACAATCCAGACTACCATTCCCAGGGCGACTACGGATAATCCAAGAAATGCATCATTCACCATGTCTGTGGCTGCGGGCGTAAAGTATTCTTCTTTTTGCTCAATAAATTCAAAGATGGCATCGACGAGCCACATGAGTGACGCTCCCCAGAAGATCCAGCATAAAAAGCTGAATTTGTATTTATCTTCAGGCGCATTTTTGTACCAAAGAAAAGTAAAAATAACTGCAGCAAAAATTGAGATGAGAAGTGTCATAATTATGGTTCCTTTGTTTCCTGGTCGATAGCAGGGCGTTTTTCGATGGCGTGGGCAACTGCGAGCATGATTCCCCATACTGCAGTGACGAGGAGGGCCATCGCAACGCCAACGGTACTCATTTCATGGAGCATTTCGGCAGTACTGTCGGGTGAACTCATTGCTGTCAGGAATGGATACCATGGGACAACTTCACCATGCCAGATATGTTCGAAAGCCAGGAGGAAAGAACCACCCCAAAGCATATTGCTTAACCAGCTGATCTTTCTCGACCAGGGAATGGTTGTCGTATCGGTCTTTTCCGATTGGCTCTCTTTTTTGGCAATGACTTTATGTACAATGGTTGTGATAATGGCTTCGGTTGCCGGAACAATAAAACATGCCATAATGGGGCGCTCCTTTTAGAGTGGATGTGAACATATCCAGATATGTCATGAACACTTATCTCTTTGCTGGCTCAAGTCCCCTGGTGATGGAAGGGGAGGCTTGAACCGTCCAAAAACGGACGTAATTCTTTATCCTGAAATCGACAAAATGGTCAATTTGAAATGAATGCACAATTCTGTGAATTATATGATGAATCGATCGTGCGTTCAGCCTTTGGCTTATCTTTAATAAAGAAATGGGCTTTCGCCCATTTCTTTATTAGCTTGTACTTCCCTTAATTGATGGGATTGTCGATAGGAGGAGCAAAACCTGTATCGACGACGGTTGTACTGCAAAGCCACCGGAAGTTGTCTAATATAACGGAAGAATCGTACGCACTGTCTCCAGTATCCCAAATGTAGAAATCGAGATTGAATATTTGACCGCCTTCGATAGGAGCCTTTGTGGTAAGCCAGGCTGTTCCGCCTCCCCGGTTACCGGGACTGTTGCTTTTGCCTGAACCAATAAAGGGAGTCGGGTAATAGGCATAGAGTTCATCAAAACTGTCGCATTTGCCGCAAAGGTCATCTGTGCATCCTGTAAAATTACCCGGGCATTCAGATCCATTTGTAAATCCCATGGCTTTGGTGTCGTAGCAGGCCGGTGCTCTGCATGCAGTAAAGAAAGCATTGTTGACAGAAACGGCATTCTTTTCTTTGTCGAATGAAATGTTGCCGTCGGAATTGACAAGTGGATTTCCCTGCTCATCAGTAAGCAGCGTCAGGAAAAAGTCGTTGTAGGTTGAACACAGAAAGTAGGGATATTCGCGGGAAAAGAAGCGAAAATCAAAACTGAATCCCTTGGCATCCTTTGGTGCCTGTAATTTGAGGTGCAGCACGACTGAATCGTAAATGTCTGTCGTCGTACCGGCAGAACAGTTGGCATGGGATTCCAGCTTGTTGTTATGGGCTTGCAGATAGACTTTGGGAACACTGTCTGGTTGAAAAGTATTGAATCCGGCGTCGCCTGTTCCTACTTTTCCAAAGACATCCTGAGCCTTGCCGCTGGACAGCATGGCAAAAGAATGGCCGATGCGGGGAGGAATGAGCGTTTTACCATCTTTATCTTTCATACCCTCGAGCAATCGAATTTGTGCGGGATCGACCAGACCTGGTTTTTTACTGTTGGATGAACGATGAACTGAATATTCAAGCAGGCTTCCTTTGTCCTCATTTTTGGAACTGCCCATACAAATATCCATCGATTTGGCGAGCAGCAAAGCTGAGTCTTCATTATTCAAATTGTTCCAGATGAGATTGATATCGCAGTTACCATAATCAAAATGACAGGAATCAGACGGGCAATCGGGACCTTCACAAGGCGTGGCCAGAGAACCATCGCAGTTGATATTGCCATCGTCAACCACGCCATTGCAGTTATCGTCGATTTGGTTTCCGATGCAGTCGATGGTAACTCCCGAGTGGACGAGTTCCGGACGTGAAGTATTGCACATATTGGTGTTGTCACAGCAATCATTTAGCTTGCCGTCTTTACAGATTGTATAGCCATCACCATCTTCATCCTGCATGGAATCCGGAATGCCATTGCAATCGTTATCCCTGTCGGGTTCGGCGGGATCGCATTTATAGTTGTCTAATGAAGGAACGACTTCTTCGAGACAATCAAATCCCCAATAGGCGCCAAATTCACCGATTTCACAGATATGATGCCCTTTTTTGCAGACACCGATACCCGCTGTATTTTCGTCTCCTGTGTAGCATTCCTGGGTATCTCCTGGTCTGCATGGACATTCCTGATACGTTTCGCAACTGTCGTTCCCATCGCAGTCGAAATAATCTTCATCGCAGACACAAACGCCGTTATTGCAAGTACCGTTGCCGCATGGATGACCGCATTTACCGCAATTCTCGGCATCCGTCATATAGTCGACATTCTCGTCGCATTGAGGTCCGTCTACTGGTTCGGGCGTCTCACTGCCCTGACAGTGGTCTCCTGAACATTCGGCTGGAAGTGCGGTATGATTCCCGTTAGAATCATTCGAACAACCTGCGATAGCGCAACATGCAAATGCTATTACGATTCCATGGGATACTTTCATATTTCCTCCTCACTGGATGGTGATGACTTCACTCAATCCAGTATATTGACTGTATGTTATTATATAAATATTCGTATTAATCAATATCTATCCAATTAAATGCGTGTATTCAATGGCAATTCAGCCTGGTTTGATATTAGGAACCCAGGGATGGCATAAGTAAAAAAAGTCCGGCGTATCATCCCCGACAGGGGGTGATAGCCGGACTGCGCAGGCCGTAGTACGCGCAGCGCACAAGGCCGCGCAAAAAAATTAAAACTTCCAGGTATCGACACTCAAAAATTCGATGTCGAGCACTTCAAAATTGCGTCTGCCTTTGGGAGCATTGACGATGGCTTCATCACCAATGCGTTTTCCGATAAGGGCGCGGGCAATGGGGCTGACGATTGAGACGCGGCCATGCTTGCTGTCCGATTCGTTTTCGCCAACGATGGTGTAGGTGATTTCTTCATCGGTATCGATGTCCAAAAGATGGACTGTGGCACCAAAGACGACGCGATCGCCCGATAATGTTTCGGGGTCGATGACATCCGCTGTTGCAATCAGCGCCTCGACTTCTTTTTCACGACCATAGATAAAGCCCTGCTGTTCCTTGGCATAGGTATATTCGGCATTCTCACTCAAATCACCGTGAGCACGGGCCTCCTCGATGGCTTTGACATTGGCGGGCTTATCAATTTCACGGATTCTTTTGAGTTCGGCTTTGAGCTGTTGAAACCCGTACGGGGTCATGGGATGACGTTCGACGGACATGATTCCTTCCTGACAATTGGCGCAGGTGCGCCGGAACAAAGCAAAACCGCCGAAACGGCATGCGCTCCGGCGGCTAATCATAAATAATTGGAATGCAGCTTTATCGCTGCTTTTTTCAATGTAAATAATAATTGAGCGGATTGCAAGAGAATTAGCAATGCGTAATGCGTAATGCGTAATGCGTAATTATTCAGGCATTTTCAAAAGATAATCTAAAGAATCCTGTGACGATATCTTTAAAGTTACACCTTGGTTTTGTATTCTCATTGTGCATTGCGCATTGCAATTATAAACAATTCCGCATTCCACATTCCGAATTCTGCATTAAGAGCGCAATTTTCCCTATACTTCAGATTTTTCCTGTAGTTTTGCATCCCAATTGCGCATTGCGCATTGCGAATTGCGAATTAAAAACAATTCCGCATTCCGCATTCCGAATTACGAATTATGAAGATGCACGCTCTGCCGAAATGACGCCGGGTGTGCGCTTGATGTTGTTCAGCAGGGTATTGAGCTGTTTGACATCGACAATTTGAACTTCGAACGTCAGCACGCCCTGCATGGCATCCGCCAAGGTTCTGCAGTGCGTTTGCGAAATATTGATCTTCATTTCGCTCATGACTTTGACGATGTCCTGAAGCATGCCGATGCGGTCGGTCGTAATGACCTGGATATTGACCGAACGGGTAGCATGAGAACCGTCGGCCATACGGGGATCCCAGTGGCATTCGACGTGGCGTTCCGGCTCGAGATTCTTGATTCTCGGACAATTCATGTGGTGTATTGCCAACCCACGTCCTCGGGTAATAAAGCCGATAATCGGTTCACCCGGAACCGGGGAGCAGCACTTGGCAAAATGGACAGCCAGATTATCGATACCATCTACGCAGACATTGGTTTGCGCACGTTTGGATATCTTCTCAATCACGCGTTCCTGGCGAAGCATTGAGGGCGGAACGGAGGATTCAGAAGGTTCCGGTTCGGGTTCTGCCTGCGAGGTATAGGGCTGAACCTTTTCGATAAATGCTTCCGGTGTGATCTTTTCTGCACCCAATGCCACATAGAGCGCTTCGAGGTTCTGAAGCTTCATCGATGAGAGAATCTTGGGTAGATCGGCCATTCGCTCGAATTGGTTCAGATTGAGCTTGACCTTTTTAAGTGCTTTTTCGGCAACCTGACTGCCAATCAGTTTGTGGGTGTTGCGTTCTTCCTGGCTTAGAAACTTATTGATCTTGCTTTTTGCCCGGTTGGTCGCAACCATTTGCAGCCAATCGCTCTTTGGCTTTTGGTTGGGTTTGGTGATGATGTCGATGACATCTCCCGTTTTGAGCTGGTACCTGAGCGAGACAATATTTCCGTTGACGACGGCACCTGCGCAGTGGTCGCCCACTTCGGTGTGGACTGCATAAGCAAAATCGATGGGGCCGGAACCCATAGGCAGGGCTTTGATTTCCCCATTTGGGGTAAAGACAAAAACGTCGTCGTTAAAGAGGTCGACCTTGACGGAATTGAGGAAATAGTTGGAATCCCCGGTGCCCGTCTCATCATGGAATTCGACGAGCTGGCGCAGCCAGGCAAAGTCGCGGGCATCCTTGGCCGGCGTAATGTTGCCTTCCTTGTATTTCCAGTGGGCGGCGATACCTTCTTCGGCAACCTGGTCCATTTCGTAGGTACGGATTTGTACTTCGAATTGTTCGTGATCCGGGCCGATGACGGACGTATGTAGCGAGCTGTACTGATTGGGTTTGGGGCGCGAAATGTAGTCTTTAAAGCGGTTTTCGACGAGTGTCCACATGCTGTGAACGATGCCAAGAACATGGTAGCATTCGGCTTTGGTATTGACGATGACGCGGAATGCAATCACGTCGTGCAGATTCTCGAAAATGCCGTCACCGCGCTTGAGTTTGCGGTAAATCGAGTAAATGTGCTTGACGCGCCCTTTGAGTTTGAAATCCTTGAGACCTTCGGCGACCAGCGCATCATTCAGAATGCCTTTGACGCGCTCGATGTAGTCGTGCTTGTCTTCCATCAAGCGCGAGACTTTTTCGTTCAGTTCCTGGTATTCCTCGGGATGCAGGTATTTGAGGCAGATGTCTTCGAGTTCTGCCTTCATCCATTCGATACCGAGCCGGTTCGCGATAGGCACATAGATATCGAGCGTTTCCTGAGCAATCGAGGCCTGTTTGTCGGGGCGCATGTGCTGCAGAGTCCGCATGTTGTGGACGCGGTCCGCGAGTTTTATCAGGATGCAGCGCAGGTCGCTGTTCATGGCAAACAGCATTTTGCAGAAATTCGCCGCCTGGCGCTCTTCTTTCGATGTGAACTGATATTTATCGAGTTTGGTCAGTGCATCGACGAGATTCGCAATTTCCTCGCCAAATTCGACGACGATATCGTGGTGCGTCGTTTCGGTGTCTTCGACGACATCGTGCAGCAATGCCGCACAAATGCTGGCTTCATCCAGTTTGAGCTGCGTAACGAGCTTCGCTACTCCCACGGGATGAATAATGTAAGGCTCACCCGATTTTCTGCGTTGAAGCAAATGCTTGTCGTAGGCATATTCAAATGCTCGCCGTACCAGCACTTTATCCGCTTCGCCATGATAGCTTAAAAGTCTCCCTACCAGGCTGTCGTACATTTTTTCAATTTCGACGCGTTCTTCCCGGATTTGATTGACATCCATGCCGGCGGTCTCGAGACGCGCAATCTGTTCCTGTGTGAGCTCAACTGTATTCATCGCGATCCCTTATAACAATTAGCAATTAGCAATTATTCAGGTATTCTCCAGGTTCTCTCTAAAGGATTAAAGTCGCTTTAGCTTCAGAGTGAAGTTTGTGGGGCAACCTCAATTACGCATTACGCATTACGCATTACGAACGCAATTCTCTCTAATCTTTAGATTTCCCTTTAGGTTTGTTATCCAATTCCGCATTCCGCATTGCGAATTCCGAATTATAAATCAATTTCCCCGCTTCCCATATTGGACATGGCTTTTAATCTTTCAATTATGT
>JAGACY010000250.1 GCA_017613855.1 Pseudomonadota bacterium | reverse complement strand
TTTTTCAATCACAAGAGAGCCATTTGCACTGGCCGTTCTCTCGAGCATCACGACGAACTGAGGTTTTGTTGCCGGTTTAACCTCTCCGTTTATCACAATGGTATATTCGACTATCTCATTGATATACGCAGTTTCTTCGTCGGGAACTATTTTCATTTCGAGTTCTGCATACTGACCGGATGGGCCAAGCATCTCGTCGTTAGGAGTCGTTTTCGGATTATCTTTCAATCCACTGGACTCAACACCAAACACGCTCTCTTCGTTCACATCAGAAGATGCATAGCTGGCACCGTTTATCAAATATTCTTCTCCAACGCGCCTGCCTGTCTCGGGTTGAGTATTGGCACACCCCAGCATACCCACAATTCCCACACACACCAGAAAGTGCGCCAATTTCCTTTTGTTCATATTGCCTCCTTCAATTCACATCAAAAATGCAACAATACGTCAAAAACAAACGCACCTTACTATACTATTTTTTACGCATAAAGACAAGGTTTCTATGAATTTAAGCACACTAACGGCAACTACTTAACCGTGGCTCTGTCCCGAACCCTGCCAAAGGTCTGAAACCATTTGCTAATTCTAATATGAGACAGGATCCTCTATACGATAAAGGCTCTTCATGACCTCATTAAAATAATCCGGCAAATAATATGACCAAACCTTGATGGCACACTCATCCAGGTGCGCGCTCGGGAAGGATGCAAAAGCAAAAATATACTGAACCAGATACTCGATATTTCTGGCCAGATGTCCAGTATATTCTTCGCGGGAACGCTGATCCGAAATGCGCGTTTCATGCATCGAATTGCCTATTTCAGACTCCAGAAGATCTCCAAAGGATGAATATATTATTTCAATATATACATCATCCTCACCGGAATATACAAAATTCTCAAACTCTTTTTGAATATCTCCATTCCAGAGACCACGGGCTCTCATGGCGCGAATCAGATTGGGATCAATCGGATCACATACGAGCAGATGTTTTTTAGGACGGGCGCGCAGCACGAGGTTTGTCGCATGATAATCTTTCTTATGGTGCGGCTCGATTTCATATATATCACACTTCGTACGGGTTTCGATAAAATCATATAGACGCTGTTCCTGCCCCGGCTCAATAATCACCTTCAGTCCGGCGACATCATTAATCGGAGGTGCCGTCACTTTCGGAAAAGGAACCCCATCGCGCAAATCCTGAACGATCCTATTTTCTGCGCGTTCAAATTCGTGAATCATCTCTGATTCACTCGTCAACAACTGGGAACGCTCAATGCCAAACTGCTTCGCACGCATGTCTGCGTAATCCTCTGCGCGTTTTTTTATCGCACCAAAGATCATGTCAACAATGCGTCTGGAACACTTTTCTGCCAAACGGCGCGCACGCTTAATACGCTGCGACCCCACGAGACGATGCTCCGAACCAAGGCCAGAAAAATATAATTTTGCATGTATCGGTGTTTCGATATAAAATAATTCCCTGTGGTTAATATAATTTCGAACAAGCTCGTCAATATGATCATTATGATAATGCGGATAGCTTACAAGCGCATCCTTGAGCTCGGCCTTCGTCTTGATGCTGACCTCAGTCGTGACGGCTCCCGCCAATTCTGTAAATAACTGACGAGACCACAAACCAAGGTATCGGCTTGCGTAGATATTATTAAAATGAATCAGCTTGGTGACACGTTCGGGATCATCCGGCAAAACCCGGTTATGAAGCCATCGCCACAAAAGATCTTCGACCTCCGGACGATGGATATATCCGCCAATCGTTATCATTCGACACCTCCCTGCACGGGTTCCTGACAATCACAATAGCCTTCCGTGCATACGGCCTGCGTGCCTGGTCGATACATATTACAAATCCCTTCGCAATGATCTTTCTCGGCATCCCCCGTACAGACCATCAGTTCCGGTGCCACGCACCGGCAAGTCCCCTCATTACAGGAATACAAAAGACGATTGGTTGCATAGGCTTCACAGACAAACGCACATTCTGAATCCGACTTGCAAAGCGTTGTCTCGGCATCACACCCAAAACAGCAGGCCAATATGAAGAGTATTGATATTCTTTTTATCATCACCTTATTCCATCCAATCTTCAAGTGTATAGTCATCCGCCAATATTTTTCTGCTCATTCTGCGAATATAATCCCCTAAAAGCAATCCATGCTCACTAATCAGTGAAATCTCCCTTTCGAGCCATCTGTTCAGGCTTTCCTCAAAAACTTCCAAATACCCGGATGCACGCCGTTCAATGGCTGTCGCTGCCATCTTTTTAAATGCCTCCCTGCGGGGACGTTCAACACGACTTGCCAAAACCCCGGGTAACGGCAAACTCCACGAAAACAAATGGTTCATTTCATCAAATGCACCCGTCGGAACTGAATGCTTTTTATAATATTCTACCGGCTTAAAGGAAACCCATGCAGGTACAGACATCTCTTCACAATGTGCAAGTCGATCAAAAATCAGACGATCACGATGCTCAAAATAAGGAGAAAGCCGACGTATACACTCATCAGCAAACTCAGAATATTTCTCATCTATAAAATCTTCAAAATACTTTTCAGTCGACTCTATCTGCGAAATATCTATCTCCCTGGGCATTGCCTTTAAAAACTCATCCTTGAATAACTCATATTCACGCATGATCTGCTCTTTCATACGTGCATGATCATGATTCAACTCATGGATAACAAAGGCAACATCCTCTCTTGTCACCGCAGTTCGGGAGTCTTTTGCCACCAAATGCTTTAATCTTTCTTTCGAAGAATGCCTTAATTGATTAAAAACTACCAACAATGATTCCAATATATTCGACATTTCTGCAAGCTGTTTTTCAAGAGAATACTTTGCAAAATTGTCTTTCTGATATGTAATTTCATGATTCAGATAATCTATTAATTCCTGCAAATCACCCTGGTCTTTCTTTTTGGCAGAGACCATATAAAATCGTTCATTGTTTATTGCTGGAAACAGCGTATTCTCCACATAATTGCATACATCCAACTTTTCATCATCATCCAGCCGATCACACTTATTAATCACCAAAATACGTCGATTCGAAGGATATCTGCCGACAAGTTCGGTTAAAAGCTTCTGCTCATTACCGGTCAAAGGTTGATTGGCATCCAGGACAAAAATAAGAATATCTGCATACAAAAGATATTTTCGGATAAAACTCTCACGTGCAAAAACCGCTTCGTTCAATCCCGGCGTATCCATAAAAACACAATCCGTTTTCCAGGGCTGGATTTCCAAATAAATATGAATTCTATCCACAGACTGTTTCTTTAAGGATTCCATCAGCGAAGCATGATTTTGTGCAGACCATGTATTCCAATCCCAACTCTGAATACACTGATTTGAACAAATCGCTTCGACATGGCGCTCTCCTGCACCAAAAAAGATACAAGTATCGATCTGAGTCGTCGGCGTTATCCCATAAGGAAGGACATTTATACCGAACAAAGCATTTAATAGCGAGGATTTGCCGTGGTTAAACTCACCCACGACGACAACTTCTACAGGTCTTCCGGATGATCCCTGATGCGCCCAGGATTTGGCGATTTCATCCAGTCCGAGCAAACCAACTCTTTGGGCAAGTACATCTATGCTTATCGGTTCATTGTTCATGCTCGATACTCCCATTCTCTACCCTGAAAATACGACCAATGCTCTCGAGATGAACATGCTCTTTGGAAGTCGTCGTTAAAAAAGTCTGCGCCGTCAGCGCATTCAAATACTCAAATAGTCGTTTATGACGCACAGGATCAAGCTCGCTCGAAACATCATCGAGCAAAAATACCGGCTCGATATCCGCTTCCACACGAAGACACTCAATTTCGGCAATTTTCATAGCCAGACTCATGGCGCGCTGCTGTCCCTGGCTCGCAAAAAGCTTGGCCTGACGGCCATCCAGCGACAAGGACCAGTCATCACGGTGAGGCCCCATGACAATCTGTTGTCTCGCAATCTCGCGGCTGCGTCCTTTTTCCAGCGCATCCTGATAGCTTTTGGTCAGCACATCCAGACCAACCATGCCCGAAGCATCATCAAATACAATAGGATCGAAAAGACTCGAACTCTTATAAACCGGCACACAATGGCAGTTGCTGTCAAAAATGGCCTTAAATACGCGCTGAATATGGGGCGACAAAATCTGCAGATATTCATAGCGTGCCGCGAGAAGCCGCCTGCCAAGCTGCAATAGTTGGGCATCATAGACATCGAGAAGCGACTCATCCGGATTCTCTGCACGCAACACCGCCGCCTTTTGTTTGCAGACTTTCTGGTACTGCTCCAAATCAATGAGATAGGCGGGTTTTAAGGTAAAAACCATCCGATCGAGCATCGTCCTTCTCGAAGCCGGTGCCGCCTGCAAAAATCCCACATCCATCGGCACAAACAAGATCGAACGAAGCAACCCCAGATAATCCCGGGCACGCGCACAAGGCGCACCATCCACATAGGCATGCCGGCACTTGGCCTCGAGTTCCACACCAAGGCGCGTATGCGATGAACCCGTACATATCACCGCAGACAGACTCGCGCGTTCTCCTTCAAATTCAATCAAATCCGAAAGTCGATCTGCCCGAAATCCTTTTAAAAAGGACAAAGTATAGATGGCCTCCAAAAGGTTGCTCTTGCCCTGGGCATTCGCACCATACAGGACATTGAACCCCGTCGAGAATTCGAGATGAACCGACGAAAGATTGCGAAAATGCGCGATATCCAGCGTTTCGATATACATTACGGACGCACCTCTACACCACTGTCAATGACAGCACCCTCGACTTCTATCGGTGCCGGTAACGGCTGCAAGGCAACCTCATTTCTTTGAGTAACCTTTGCCGGCGGAAAATGCCCATGTGTTTCTGCAGCAAACCCAACCCCCATCACCGATGCCAAAACTTCGATGGATGGATTGGTGCCGCCAATCCTGACTTTTTTGACGACAACACCTGCCTGCTGAGGCGATGCAAACGTCATCTCCGCCGCGCCTTCCAAAAGCTCCGTCCCCTCACCCGGTACAATCTTCAGGTGAGTATCCGCATGTACCCCCACCTTGTACGCGATCCGAATCGTGACTTCCAGAGAATCTTCCAAAGTCTCCCCCCTCAGATCCAATTCAATCGGCAAAGCAGCCGGCGCGAGCTCCGTCTCCTCAACCATAACTATCTCAGAAGAAGCCGGCTGAGTCTGAATCTCTGAATTTTTTCCTGCTGTACAGCACGAAAACAAAACTCCCGATAAAGTCGCAATCAAGATAAATCTATACATGTATTTCCTCATCCAGCCATGTGATTCGTGCACGCGTCGCATCGTTCAGACGCGATCGGATTTCCGTTTCTGCCGCAGCCTGAACGCTCAATTCAAATATAACGCCATCCGAAGTATATGTCTCCGAAAGCTTGCATAACTTTTTTTGATTGATGAGTCCGTAGACCGCGTAAGTGTCCGAGAAATCTACCGAAAAACGCATCCTGACATATGGGATGATCTCCTGTTTTTCCGCCGTCCTCAGACACTCGGCCACCGAATTGCCATAAGCGCGCACCAGCCCGCCAACCCCCAGTTTAATTCCCCCAAAATACCGCACGACATGCGCCAAAACGCCATCCATATTCTGACCATCGATGGCCGCAAGCATGGGCCGCCCTGCACTGCCCCCCGGCTCACCGTCATCATTAAAACGATAAGCCTCACCGATTCGCCAGGCCCAGCAATTATGCGTCGCATCAGCCCGGTTCAGGCGGCTGAGTTCGTTCTGGACATCATCTGCACTATTCACCGGCACACAAGTGACGATAAAACGCGATTTTTTGATTTCGACTTCGAGCACCGATGCGCCAACCAGCTGATACATCATCCCTTCCTAATGACAAACGCACAAACGCGCACCGTATATCTACACAA
>JAGACY010000249.1 GCA_017613855.1 Pseudomonadota bacterium | reverse complement strand
ACCGCCACAGTCACCTGCGGTGCGCTCAATGTCCGCAATGGTGCAGGCACCAATTACCAGCGCATCGGCGGCCTGACCCAGGGCAAAACCGTCAATGTCTACGAAGAAAAAGACGGCTGGATCCGCATTGGGTATGGCACCGAATACGGTTGGGTGTGTGCCAAGTACACGACCTACAAACCCAAGACAGATACCAAACCAGAAACAGAAGAAAAACCTGAGCCTGAAACGCCACAGCCCGAAACGCCAGAGCCCGAGAAACCAGAACCTGAAACAGGTTCGTCATTCCAGGTCAAGGTCACGCCGTCGGATGGCTTAAACGTTCGTACCGGCCCCGGTACGGGCTATGAACGTATTGGCGGCCTAGCACAGGGCACGGTGGTTACGGTCATCGCTGAACAAGATGGCTGGTACAAAATTGAATTCGATGGCGGCACCGGCTGGATTTGCGCGGATTATACCGAAAAAGTCAGCGGCGGTGATACGAAGCCCGAAAATCCCAGCACAGGCGAGCCCGAAAATCCGGGCAGTTCCGATACCAAAACCGTTATTACGACCGATGCACTCAACCTGCGCGATGCGCCCTCGACGAGCGGCAACTGGATTGTCACCATGCCCGCCGGCACAAAACTCGAAGTCCTCGAAGAAAAAGACGGCTGGTACAAAGTCAATTACAACGGCCAAACGGGGTGGTGCTGCGCCGATTACACCATGGTTTATGATCCAAGCGCATTCGAAGGATCGGGCAAACCCGCCGAAGCCGTCAAATATGCCGCATCATTCATTGGCAAAACGACAAAATATCTCGTCGGTGTCATTCCCTATCTTCAGGATTTGAGCATCTATTCGGGCACCAACAACGGTTTCGACAATAACTGCGCAAATTTCGTCTCTGCCATACTCCAAAACTTTGGCCTCCTGAATTCACATCAAATCAATGTATCAGGACTCGCCAATGCCTGTCTGGGCTTTGGCTATCACACGGTGAGCAAATCGCAGGCAAAACCCGGCGACGTCTGGATCAGCTCGGGCCACACCGAACTCGTCGAATCGAACAACGGCGGCACCGTCACCATGATAGGTTCGAACAACGGCGGCGACGATATTCAGGAAATCTCCCGCGACAGCTGGAGTGCACAGAACGTCTCTGCAACCATCTATTCGCTTCAGTAATTTATTTGTCTGGCGCAGGCTTTTGGCCTGCGGCCAATACGCCTTTGCGGGCGCGGCTATTGTACATGCGTACAATACACCGCGCCTTTTTTATGACTTCCACACACCGGTCAATTATGCCACGTTGGGGTGTGCAGCCCCGGGGTAGCCGAAAGACGTGTTTGCCAGCGGCCATCCTGATTCATCAGGTAAAGGCGTGGCTGTTTGCCATCGCGCGTCGATTCAAAAACGAGATAACGCCCATCGGGAGACCACGAAGGCTCGCGATTATGCCCCTGATCCTGTGTCAAACGCGTCACTTCGCCCGTATTGACATTGATCGTAAAGATATCGAAAACATTGCGTTCATCGCGTGCCGTAAAGGCTACGAGATCGCCTTTGGGCGACCAGTCCGGGGTCGTGTTGTAATTGCCTACCCAGGTTAATCGGCGCATGCCCGTACCATCGGCATTGATGATGTAAATCTGCGGTTTTCCCGAATAGCTCGAGACGAATGCCAGCCGAGAACAATCGGGTGACCAGGAGGGCGACGTCTGAATCGAATCGGGCATATCTGTCAATTGAACAAGATCGGAACCATCGGCATTCATGATATAGATATTGCCATTGGCTTCGCGCGCGCCCGTAAAAGCAATCTTCCCGTTCTTGGAGCAATAGTCCGCCCCCGAAGCCCATCCTTCAAAATCGGTGAGCTGGGTGAGCTGCTTATCGGCATAATGAAAGATGTTGTCACCTTTGGGCAAAAGCTGGGTAAACAACAGACTGCCGCCCGGCCCCCATTCGGGCATGACATTGATAGCTTCGGGCAAATCATAAGTAGATAAGCCATATCCATCGGTTTCGAACGACCGAATCGTGCGCATATTCTTTTTACCCGATGCCGCAAAGAGAATGCGCGTACCAAAACAGCCATCGGTGCCGGTATAATAACCGATGAGTTTATTGACGAATTCGTGGGCAACCGCGCGGGCATTGGCTTCGGTGACCTTGCGCGTGCCGAAATTGAGCGGCACCGTCGTGGCACCATCAATATTATAAACATCAAACCCGAAATCCGCCTTGGCATTTTCGACGGTATAATGCGCCTTCACCAAAACCGATGCACCGACATTGTACCAACTGTCATACTGAATCGTCGAAGGTGCAATCCCCTCTTTGGCTGAGTCGACGAGGCCATAGGTTTCGACAGGCAGAACCTCGAAAAGACCGCTCATATTGAGGTCATTGCGAATGACATCGGCAATGGTTTTGCCAAGAGACGCTTCGTCAAGGTTGTCGCCGACTTTGAGCGAAGTCGGAACCGCAATGGGAATGCGCACAGGAGGCCCACCGGGCGTAACCGTGATGAGACTGAGCGGATCGACCCCGAGATTGACGGCCTGTTCATTGATAGAATTCTGTCCCGGATCGGCTGCAGCCTCGGGATTTTGAACGGCTTTTTCGGACGCCGCGAGTGCGGCCAGCGCATCTTTGGCGACGGCCTTGTCATCCTTGGGGTCTGCATGCGCAGGAATGCTGATAAAAACCGCAAGAATTGTAAGTATTTGAACGTATTTTTTCATCTTGGTGAGACTATTTCGTAAAAGGGCTTTGTGCATGAATATGCACGCCATAGAAATAGCCGAAATGCATTAAAGTTACAAATTAATGCGTTATGGGCAATACGTAATGCGGAATGCGGAATGCGGAATGCGGAATTATGCTGGCATCCTCAATGGCATTTCTAAAGAATTGGAAACATTTTAACTTCAAAGGATTGTGGAGCAGAGGCGTCGCATTCTTTTTTTCTTGTTTTTTCTCTGTCGCTCTTTCAGGGCTAAAATATTGGGGATAATCTTTTTTACCCGGGTTGCACTATCGCTCCACCCCGGGCTGAACTCTTATCGCCCTTTCAAGGCTTTGAACAAGCAATCAACTAGCTTCCTGCATTTCTCATCATGTCAACTGATTATAGAATGCGACGGCCCTGCCATTCTCCCTAAGCATCAACCTTCCCTTTAGTTTTGTCATTTAATTACGCATTACGCATTACGCATTACGAATTAAATTACACAATCGCGATGAGTTCGACATCAAAAACGAGCATACCGGCAGGTGCACCGGGCATACCGCGATAAGCGAGTTTCTCGGGAATCCAGAGGCGTCGTTTCTCACCTTCGACCATGAGCTGGACGCCCTCGGTCCATCCTGCAATGACCTGATTGAGGCCAAAATCGATGGGTTCACCGCGAACGACGCTCGAATCGAACATCGCACCATCGGTCGTCCAACCGGTATAGTGAACGCGCACCCGGCTCGTAGCTGTCGGATGGCGCGTCCCCGAACCTTTGGCCAATACTTTCGAAGCCAAACCCGACGCAGTCATTTCGGCATCGGCAGGCGGTGCAGCAACATCGGCAGGCGCTTCGATGGCTTTGGGTTCGGGCTGGACTTCGTGAATTTCTACACGAAAAACGAGCATACCCGGAAGATTTTTGCCCATGGGATCGATCCCCAGGGATTGGGGCACCCAAACCGTGAGTTTATCGCCTTCGTGTGCATGTACGAGCACTTCGCTGAACCCCGGGAACATGGCCTTAACCTGACCAATGAGCGGCTCGCCCATTTGTACAGATGAATGGAAGAGCATTTTGGTTGCGACATGCCATCCGGTAAAATCGATCGAAACGACCTGGCTCGGCTTGATTTCATCGGTGCCATGCCCACGGCTCGTAATTTCGTAAGCCAACCCATCGTGCAGATGGACGGCATTGGCAGTGGGCTCAAATGCAGGTGTATCGGGCGTTACAAGATCGAGGATGTCAAACTCGAAAACGAGCATACCCTGCGGCGCTCCCTGAATGCCCTTATAAGCGAGTTCTTCGGGAATCCATACGCGGAGAGACTCGCCAATGCGACCGAGCTGCAATGCCTCACTCATGCCCGGAATGAGTTGATCAATCGGGAAAATGGCCGGTTCATCGTTGGTATGGCTCGAATCGAACATTTTACCGTCGGTCGTCCAGCCCGTGTAATGAAGCTTAACCCAATCGCCGGCATCGATTTGTTTGCCATCGGGATTGGATTTTAAAATGAGATAAGACAATCCTGATGCAGTTTTGAGCGCATCAGCAGGTGGAGCAGCGACATCGGCAGGAGCTTGAATTTGAGACATGAGCAATTCCTATTTTGAGAGAATGAAAGACGACGCGCCATAATGAGCGCGCCGAAGGGGACTTATACTAGCACAGTGCAAAACGATAATGCAAATCAGCCTTAGGTTTGTTATTTAAAACGCAGAGGATTTATGCCTCAAAGAATAACAGCAAGGATAAATCAAATGGATTCTGGCAATTGCGAACAGAAACAATCGAAGAAAGATACGACTGAATCATTGGATACGCCCGAAAAAGAGCTACAAGAGACGCAGGACAGCCCATCGGCAGAAGTTCAAGGTACCGATGAACGCAAAGCCATCTGGGAACAGGATGTCAGAAATGCATCCCCCATTTCCGCAGGTTCACCGAAAAACTCGGACGCACAAACCGCAAGACAGACACCTACTATCGACACCCCAGCATCCTTGCGTGATAAATACACCTTGATTCAAGAAATCGGGCACGGCACACAGGGGCGAATCTATCTGGCCGAAACCACTGCAGATCATTTCCAGGTCGCGATAAAACAGCTGATGATAGAATCGGTAACGAACTGGAAAGCCTACGAGTTATTCCATCGGGAAGCCGAAGTTTTGTCATCGCTCAGAATACGCGGGGTTGCACGTTTTTACGATGCGATTGAATGTCTGACAGACGATCCGCCATGTTCGTATATTGTGCAGGAATACATACCGGGACAGTCGCTCAATGACATGCTCAAAGCGGGACATCGATTCAGTCTGGACCGGGTTTATGATATCATTTTGCAGCTATTGGGTATTATCGGTAAGTTGTGGCTGCACAATCCTCCCGTCATTCACAGGGATATCAAGCCATCGAATATCATTCTGAAGCCTCTGGGTGGCGATGAATTCATGGTGTATCTAATCGATTTTGGGGCCGTGGCAAGTCCCAAGGTACAGGGGGGCGGTTCGACCGTTGCGGGAACGTATGGCTATATGCCTCCCGAGCAATTGATGGGCAAGCCAGTCCCACAAAGCGACATCTATTCGCTGGCAGCCGTGGCAGTTCATCTGATTACGGGAATTTCACCGGCCAACCTGCCGGTCAAAGACTTCCATCTCATCTTTGAGCCCGAAATGCAGAACATGCCGCCAGCATTGGTTCAAACATTACGCGAAATGCTCGAACCCAATGTCGAAAGCCGCTTATGTGACATGGAGGAACTGTGTCATCGATTTTTAGATTTTTCGCATGCCGTTTATGACAGCCGACTAACGGGATTGGTTGCAGCGCTTTCGGATGAAGCCTATTTTGCCAAGCTCAAGGATGTTCAATATTATGGGCAAGATGGCAACATTGAGCTTTGGCAGCGCCTGCCGGATCAGACGCCACGCTTTGAGCCAGCCATATCTGATGATGAATCGGAGGAATCTGAAGAAATAAAAGAGAAGAATTCTTCGGATACACCCGAGGAATCAAAGCCATCCCAAACATCGGGCGAGATGGCTTTACCTTTTGATTTTGAAACTCAATTTAAAGCATTATTATCTGAAATCGATTCCCAATCAGAAGGATATGATTTTATCAAGGATAACGTTGAGAACCTGCTCGGCAACGATATCTGGCATGCATTAAAAAAAGAGAACACTCTT
>JAGACY010000248.1 GCA_017613855.1 Pseudomonadota bacterium | reverse complement strand
GCTGAGATCCACCTTCTAAACGACCCACATATATTTTGAAAAGTCGGTCTTGGCAGCGGTTTCCTTTAATTGGCCAATACCGGAGAATGCCCACATATAGGCATTCTCATTGAGCATAGATGTATCAATCCAATTATCCAAATCTTCGACAGAATGGATTGGAATATTGCTCTGTTGATTCCAGTTGTATTCTCCATTGGCCACATTCTGCAATTGTACAACGATTTCATAATCCAATGGTTTTGTACATTCGGGATATTCAACCTTAGTTTCGACCTTACCAGGTAAGTCGATTTGGCTGAAATAATCACCGAATTCCTGAATGAACTGAGGATAATCACAAACATCCATCATAAAAGAAAGGCCGTAGCATCCCATTTTTTCATAAAAACTGACCCGGGATTCATATTCATCCTTGGTCATAATCTCGGGATGATCCTGATAGATTTGTTTAAAAGTCTCGAGTCTGCCGGCAAGCCGTTTTTCATTGAATTGTATATAAGCGTTTTGATTGTACGACATGGCTACATCGTACGAAACGAGTTCATCGGAATTCGGGCAACGATAACCGCCGGTCGTCGTACAACCCTCTGGCCCGCACTGATAGGAATAATCGGGCGTTGGAAAGCACCAGTCTTCATATTTTTTCTCTTCGGGGAAGCCTGACTTCGGAACGGCGTGTAAACCGATGGATTTGCCCTGACAATCCTTGAGTGCCTCATCGATGACTTCCTGATTGGTGACAATCAATATTTCGAGCATCTCCTGAACGAGCAGTTCGGTCGCCGGTTCACCGGAATCCCTATATTTTCCTGTGCAATGGTTATTTTCATCGCAGGTAATATCGACATAGCCATATTCCGTCATAAAAGACTGTACACCAGGTGTAGACGGTTCGAGTGTGGATGGCTCGGAGGAAACATTTTTAGAGCCTTCGCCACATCCACCCAGAATGGTCAAACCCAATAACAATAATGCTATAAAAGGTGTTTTCAATAAACATCCGGTTCTATTGCAAATATTACAGTTGAATACATTTTTCATGTTTATTTCCTTGAAACTCGGATGGGACTTTAACCAAAGTACCCCAATAACATTCTTATGAAGAATTAGCATTTTTACAGCACAAATTCAAATGATTACAATTAATTTTGTATTTATGAACAACTATGTATTTTTAGTAAAAAAAAAACAATTCATTAGAATATAATTTTCCATATTTACAAAAATGCAGAATTACAGAGGACTTGGGGTATTCTCATACAAATCATGCGGCATATTGGCACAGCCAATAGCCGCATGGCGAGGCGTATCGCAAAGCGATAGCCGAAGTCGCAAAGCGTATCGCGAAGCGATAGCATGCGTCCTTCAATAAAATATAAACTTCCTAAATTGTGTATTTCACAGATACAATGTTATTTGGAAATAGCTTCCAATCTCCTTCGAATAAATCCATCCAAAAGCTCTGCGCGAGCATCCCAGGTTAAAGACATCGAAGAGATGCGCGCACCTTCGGCCAGGTGATCACGCAGTTCCTGCGAATGTACCAACTCATGGAATTTTTCGATGGCAGCCTCTGCGTCTCCTTGCGGCACCAAACGCGCATTCTCACCATCTTTCAGCAATTCCGTCACATCGGGCGCGCTTGCCGCAAAGATAGCTCTGCCTGCGGCGAAATAAGAATATAATTTAATCGGAAGAACAGTATTTCCATTCTTTTTATACATCAATGTCGTCAAAGGTAACATCAAAATATCGGCAGCATAATAAAATTGCGTCAATTCATCCGGCGATACCCAACCTGTATATTGTACATTCGGGAGCTTATCCATTCGTTCTTCCAAAGGCCCATGTCCATGTGAACCGATAAATATAAAATTACATTCGGGGGTCTGCTCGGCCAAATCAATCAGCGAACCGATACCTTTTTCGGGATCCATACGGCCTGCATAGAGTGCAAGTGGCTGTTCACTCTCAATACCGGCCTTTGCTTTGGCTTCCGACTGACTTAAAACCGGCTTAAAAAGATCGGGATTAAATCCATTGTGTGCGGTAAGCAGTTTATCCTCGGGCATGCCAAAATCAATATAGCTCTGGCGTGCATATTCCGAATGAAGGGCAATTCCCATAAACTTTGGATGTTTAAAGAATGCACGAAACATCGGCACAAGTGCATGATAATACTGCGCAGGCCATGGGCGGTACGTATCATAAAGACAGGGAACACCCGCTGCCAATGATGCAAAAATGGAAGGAATATTGCGCGTATAAACGAGATCAAATCCCCGAAGTTTTTTTCTTAATAGCGTCGAACACATCAGAGGATGAACCGTCTTTTCGATCAATCGCTGCGCAGGAAAAACAGAATAAATTGCTTCAACTCTGAAATTTCCATCCACCCTGTAGAATGATTGTAATTCCTGCAATGTCGGTGCTGGTTTTGTTCTGTCACCGGGAATAAACAGCGTAATATCATAATCAATCTTGCTCAGTGCAGAGATCGTATTGATGAGCTGTTCACACTCTGCCGCTCTTAATGGAAGCGGCTGATCAAATAAATAAGCGAGTTTAATTCCCATGTTTTTTCCCTTTAAAATCAATGCACAATTCGAAATTCGCAATGCGTGTTTTTACTTCGCGATTCGCAATAGTTTTAGAGCCTCAACCTTGAGCTTGTTATCCCCAATTGCACATCGCACATTGCGCATTGTTATTTGCATTCATCATGTAATCGCATCGGCTGATACTTTGTAATATATTTAACATACGAAAGCATGTGCCGAAGTTTCATCACAGGATTATCAATATGGTCAAATGACGGCCAGAACAAATTGCACTGATTGCATGGGCAATACTCATTGCGTCGGCCGCACCTGTGCATTTCGCGTACTTTGCGCGCAATCGGGGAATTATAGATTTCGAGAACAGAGTGATTAATAACATCTCCCCAGCCGTATTCGCCTTCCTGATCCATGCAGCACAATGTCGTCTGGCCACTCGATAATATATCCAAACGTGTAATATGCTCGCAGGGGAAATCAGGCACCGGCAGATTGGATGGAATATCTCCTTTATAATTAAACAAGCCGGATATCATGTGACGCACACCGAGTTCTTTGCAGAAATCCTTAAACTGCTCCACTTCTTCGCGAGTCGTATTATCCACGAGTGTAATGCGAAGTGTAATGACACGCGCCGCAGGTCCTTTGGGACTTGGCGCACACAATGCACGGACATTCTCTATTGTCCGTTCAAAAGGCAGTCCGACCACATCTTCATACTTTTCTTTATTAATTGAATTCAATGATATATATATTTTATCGACATTCAGCTCACGAAGGGCATCGCTTTTCTCTTTGGTTAAAGCGGCTCCATTTGAATACAGTCGCAAAGCGGTATTTGGCAGATGTTCATTAATATATGCAAGACGATCCAAAATCTTCGCATCGACAAATGGTTCACCCTGCAAAAATGGTTCTATTGCGGGCAAAGGAAATTCTTTGCAGTCCTCAATAATTTTCTTAAAAAGATCATCTGACATGACCCGGCGATTTCTTGCCAAAGAGTTATTCGGACAAAATTTACAACGCGCATTGCATCGATTTGTCGTTTCAATTGCAACCAAACGCGGATACTCTATTTCTGAACGCATACAAAACTCCACAAAATGAAACCAGCCATGCTGCTATGGCTAAATGATATCTCTACACAAATTTTCTCTTTGCTACGACAATTTTTTTTCATAAAATAAAGTTCCGGGCAATTTTGCCTTTTCAGGAGAAGGAAACATGAAAAAAATCATCATCATCGATGCAAGTCCGCGAAAAAACGGCAACTCGGATGTCGCTGCAGAGCGCATGGCTGCTGCTTTGCAAGGCAATGAAGTCAAAATCATCAAACTGCGCGAAGTCAATGTCAAACCTTGTCTCGGCTGCGATTTCTGCAAAAAGCAGGACAAAGCAGCATGCGTTCAGAGAGATGACTATGCCGCTCTCATCCCCGAGCTGGATGCATGCGATGCCTTCGCTCTGATGACCCCCATTTATTTCGGCCAGGTTCCCGGGCCAGCCAAAACCTTTATCGATCGCGGATATGCCTTCTATAACCCTGCAAAGAATTACATGTCGATGGCCACCAAACGCGGTAAAAAACTCGCAGTTATCGGTTTCTGCGGTGGCGGGCCGGTCGATGTCTATTCCAAATATCTCGGCGAAACCGCTCAAAGCTTTGGCGTTCTCGGCGTCGAATCCACGCGCGTCTTTATGCTGGGCAATGTCAATGAACCCGGCAGCTGCACCAAATCCGACAGCTGCATGAGCAAAATCGACGAAACCGCAAAGTGGCTGATAAGTTAATGCGTAATGCGTAATGCGTAATGCGTAATTGAATGATAATGCCTAAGGTTTTTCTCTGAAGCTAAAGGAACCTGATTCTTTAGAAATACCATTGGAAATATCTCAATAATTGCGAATTGCGAATTGCGAATTGCACATTGATCACTTCCCAATGTTTAAAATTACCATCCTCCTATAAAGGAAATACCGTACATGATCCCTGTTTACTCCGATTGCGCGCTCCTCATCATTGATATGCAGGACAAACTCCTTTCGACCATCGATGAAGAGGTGCGTGAACAGCTCATTAAAAATGTCGAGCTGCTCATTGAAGTAGCCAAAGACACCAATTCGTCGATTTTCTACACCGAACAAAATCCAGCCAAACTGGGCGGCACAGTTCCGCAATTGGCCGAAAAACTCAAGGATGCCATCCGCGTCGAAAAAATGACGTTCTCATGCCTTGGGGAAACGGACTTTTGCGAACGCGTGTGTCCGCATATCCCGCAGACACTGATTGTCGTCGGCATCGAGGCGCATATCTGCGTGCTCATGACCGTGCTCGATCTCATCGACGAAGATGAAGAAGAGGAAATCTCGATCTTTGTGCCCGTCGACGGCATTGCCTCCCGCAAAAAAGCCAACTGGAAGAATGCCATTCTCCAAATGTCCAATCTCGGCGTCATTACCACCAATACCGAGACGCTCGTCTATCAGGCCATCGAAGAAGCCGGAACGGATATGTTCCGAAAGTATGCCAAGCTGATGAGATAGCTTTGAGCTTTGAGCTTGGTGTTTATAGCTTATAGCTTATAGCTTGTAGCTTATAGCTGCAGTTGCATACACGCAGTGCACACATAGAATCCAATGGAGATAAAAGATGCCCACACATTATAATAAGCTTTTGGTTTGGCAAAAAGCTATGAAGCTTACAGTGGTCATCTATCAAATCACAAAGAAATTACCTGATGATGAACGGTATGGATTAATATCCCAAATGAGACGAGCAGCTGTTTCAATTCCATCGAATATTGCTGAAGGTCATGCACGTTCTTCATCTCCAAAAGATTTTAAACATTTTTTAATGATTGCTCGCGGATCGACTGCAGAATTGGATACACAACTTCTTTTATGTGTTAAATTAAATCTGCTTGAAAATAGTGATGTCGCAGTAATCACAGAGCAAATAGAAGAAATCAGCCGAATGCTGTATTCATTTATTCAAACCCTTTCGAAAGACCCTGGTATTCTCTAGGCTTTCACACACCGCTATGAGCTATAAGCTATAAGCTATAAGCTCATCCCCCACATACAAGGAAGTACACATGCTACCACAAGAAGTCGGTCTACATCGCAGCTGCTGCCTCATCGACACTGCAGCACTCACCCACAACATGCAGACGCTCAAAAAAGGCATTGCCCCGGGCGCGGAAATCGCGGCCGTCGTCAAATCGAATGCCTACGGCCACGGCGTCAAAATCGCCTGGCGCGCATTTGTCAAAGGCGGCGCAACATGGCTCTGCGTCGATTCATTGCACGAAGCCCAGGATTTGCGCGACGATGGCTATGAAGGCAAGCTCTTTGTCATGGGCCATGTTCCCCCCGCGCATGCAGCAGCCGCAGTACAGCTCGATCTCCGCGTCATGACTTACGACAAGGCGCAGGTCGATGCCCTCGGTGCCGCCAGTTCCGAAGCCTCCAAGCCCATCCGCCTCATCATCAAACTCGAAACCGGCACACAGCGCCAAGGCCTCAAAATCACCGAAGCCCTCGAACTCGTCAAATATATTCAAAAATATCCTTATCTCATCTTCGAAGGCACCTGCACCCACTTCGCAAACATCGAAGACACGACGGATCACAGCTTCGCCTACGAACAATTCAGAATTTTCAATGAATATAATGATATCTTGACGGCGAACGGCTTCAAACCGACCGTGCGCACCATCGCCAATTCTGCCGCCGGAATCCTCTGGCCCAACACCCACTGCGAACTCGTCCGCGCCGGCATTACCTGCTATGGCATGTGGCCTTCGACCGAATGCTATGTCAGCGCCAAACTCCTCGGCAAAGACGTCGATCTGCGCCCCGCCCTGACCTGGAAATCCATCGTCGCACAGGAAAAACTCATCGACATCGGCTCGGTCATCGGCTACGGCTGCACTTACCAAACGACGCACCCCACGCGCATCGTCGTCATCCCCGTCGGCTACTACGATGGCTACGACCGCGCCCTCTCAAACCTCGCCTACGTCCTCATTCACGGCAAACGCGCCCCAATCCGCGGCCGCATCTGCATGAACATGTGTATGGCTGACGTCACCGACATTCCCGATGTCAAAATGGGCGACGAAGTCGTCCTCCTCGGCCGCCAGGGTGACGAAGTCATCACCGCAGAACAACTCGCCAGCTGGTCCGGCACCATCAATTATGAGCTCACAACTCAGATTCAATCGACGGTACCGCGAATAGCAGTATAGTGTCGACATTGGCGCTGCTATTTGGGCTCGCGCCCAAATACGCACCGCCAGGCTGGCTATGGCTGCGCCATACGCCGCCCTT
>JAGACY010000247.1 GCA_017613855.1 Pseudomonadota bacterium | reverse complement strand
TGGAGATGGTGAATGAAACTTCCTGCGAAGAAGCGAGGAATTTAGCGGAGGGGGCGGTTTCATTTTCATCATTGTAAGCCATAGGCAGGCTCATCAGAACCGATGGGAAATCCTTGTTGTCAGAACCAATCGGGAGAAGCTCGATGCCCATTTGAGCCAGTTGAGCAAACAGATTTTTTTCGAAAGTTGGGGCTTCGGTGACCTTGACATCATCCGGTGAGGTTTTCCAGATCTCGGTGACTTGGTGTGAGAGCGAGAAAAAGCAGATATAATAATGGTAAAAGCCTTCGACCGTAAACACCGTGGCCAGAACGATAGAACCAGTAAAGTCATTGTTCTGCAGGAGGTCGATTCGATTGGCATTGCCAAACCAGAGAGAAATGACGCGTCTTCGTGAAGTTGGACTGAGCGCACCGCATTGTTCAAATTGCATTTTTTTTTCCAGATAAAGAGAAATGGCATCATTGCCACAATACAACACTCATAAAGTGTATCACGAATAATAGCATTAGTCTTGCCTCTAATGATTTTTTGCTGTACAGAAACAATGGTGATGGGGTGTATGCTTATGTATCACCCTTTTTGTTAAAGCGTTTTTCATGGAGAAGATTTATGGATGACGATTTACAGCTGAGACAAGCGTTAAGTAATTTATCTGATGCTTCCCAAATACAGAATACCGAAGAGGTAGAGGAGCGTGCGAGAGTTCGCAAGGCACGCGCAAGTGTAACCGAACGTGCACGCCAGACAGGCGATTCAGTAGGTAATCTTCTTACGGGCCTGATCGATGATTCGAATGCAGAAATTGAAGCTGAAAAAGCTGAAAAGAAGCGCAAAGCCCAGGAGGCAGAAGAACGCGCCAAAGCCAAACGTGAGGCAGAGGAAGCCAAGAAACGAGCAGAAGCCGAAACGAAGCTTCAGGAAGAGAAGCGTCGTCTCGAGGAAAAAGAGCAGCGTCGTCTTCAGATGATTGCTGAGATGGAGAAAAAACGCAAGCTTGAAGCTGGCGAGGTGGATGAGGAAGAGGAAGAGCGCAAACGTCAGGAAGCTGCAGCAAAAGCAGCTCGCGAAGCCGCCGAAAAAGCCCGCGAAGCAGCCGAAGAGGCACAGCTTCAGAGCTCTAACCAGGAACTCGCCGATCAAATCCGCGTCATTAAAGAGCAAAAAGCACTTGAGGAACGGATAGAGGCGGATAAAAAACGCAAGAAAGACTTAATGATTAAGGCTGCCATTGCTGCGGCAGCGGTTGTTCTCATTGCGGCCGTTACCGTATTCTTTGCGACACTCAAAGCCCCCGATTATTACAAACTCGACGAGCATTATGACACGATGTCTTTGAGTATGACCAATTCGGTTCCCAAAGCTGAAATCATGCAAGTCGCGTCTTTGGAAGTCAAACAGGCGGCTACGGTTAAGAAGGGCGGCAAAAAGAAGGGCGGTGGACCTGCACAGCCTACAGATCAGTACGGCATCGGCAAGGCTGCTGACGTCTTTGGCGGCGGCAAGATCGTTAAGTAGGGTCGCTGTTGCTCATGTTGTCGTTTGAATTTTGTTTTGTCCTCACGTATTTCGTGATTTTGTGTATCCTTAGTATTTATGGCGCGCACCGTTTTGTGATGGCGACATTGTACAGGATACACAAAAAGGACATCCCTAAGCCCGATGGGCAGTTCGAAGTTCTTCCACCTGTGACGATTCAACTGCCCATGTTCAATGAAAAATACGTCGTCGAAAGGCTCATCAATGCTGTTGTCTGCATACGCTATCCCAAGGATAAACTGCAGATTCAGGTATTGGATGATTCTACAGACGAAACACAGGAAATCGCCCGCAATGCAGTGGCCCAAAAGGCAGAAGAGGGCTTCAATATCGTCTATATCCATCGCGAAAATCGCAGTGGTTATAAGGCTGGTGCACTCGATGAAGGCCTCAAGACCGCAACCGGTGAATTCGTGGCTGTTTTCGATGCGGATTTCATTCCTCAGCCGGATTTTCTCGAAAAAACGGTGCCCTTTTTCGTCAATGAAAAAGTAGGCATGGTTCAGGTTCGCTGGGAACATATCAACCGCGAATTCAATACTTTAACCCGTACACAGTCGGTTTTGCTCGATGGTCACTTTGTGATTGAGCATACCGCACGCAATCGCTCCGGGCGCTTCTTTAACTTTAATGGTACGGCCGGTATCTGGCGCAAATCGACCATCGGGGATGCCGGTGGCTGGCAGCATGACACGATTACCGAGGATCTCGATCTCTCCTATCGTGCACAGTCCAAAGGGTGGCATTTCGTCTATATTAATGAAGTCACGACGCCCGCTGAACTGCCTGTCGAAATGATCGCTTTCAAAACCCAGCAGCATCGCTGGGCAAAGGGATCCATACAGGTCGCCAAAAAAATCCTGCCTGGTCTGCTCAAAAGCAAATTGCCCTTAAAAGTTAAAACAGAAGCCATCATGCATTTGACGAGCAATGTCTGCTACATCCTGATGGTCATCCTTTCCCTCATGATGCCGCTCACCGTCACATATCGCGTGCGCATTTCGTGGATGGCGAGTCTGTGGGTCGATCTCGTCATGTTCATCTGCGCCTCTTTCTCTGTGATGATGTTTTACCTGCTTGCCCAGAAAGAAGCCCGCAAACAGTCGTTTTGGTATCGATTGTGTTACCTCCCTGTCGTCATGAGCCTCGGCATCGGCCTGAGCATCAACAACTGCCGCGCGGTTCTCGAAGCGCTCTTTAACTATAAAACCGGATTTGTGCGCACACCCAAATATGGCGTTCAAAAATCAGGCGACAGCTGGAAAATGGTCAAATACGGTTTTAAACTGAACTGGCAGCCATGGGTTGAAACCGGTATGGGGATTTACTTCGTCTGGGGAATTATCCATGCCTATTCAATTGGCGCCTATGTGTCGGTGCCTTTCCTTTGCCTGTTCTGCGCCGGTTATCTTTATGTCGGTCTGGGGACTTTCTTTGGAAGAAGCGGATTCTTTTCGAAAAAGAAACCGATCGATGTCGTGGCCTGATAAGGGGCCTGGCCTTTTGGCTAACGCCAATGCGGCCAGGGATATCGGCCTTTTGGCTGGCGCCAATGCGGCCTTTTGTCGCCAACTATTCCGGCTTTGCCGGAATACGTTGGCGATTTTGTTTTCTTATCCAATTGAAATACAATCCTAACGCTGATATTCCATGTCTGGAAAGGATTGTCCCGGGAATAATGCACTCTTTGTGAGGTCCTGATTTATGAAGCGTTTGTGGATGTCATTTATGTTTGTCACATTATCGATGGGGTGCTCCTGGTTTGATGATAATCATGGTTCCATCGATATGACCTCGTTTGGCGATGATGTTCCCGAAGAATATCAATGCATTCAGAACTTTTTCCCCATTAGATTTCATGATTTTGATGCGGACCAGCCTTTTGATCATTTTACCCGCATCCGCATGTTTGAGTCCATTTACCAGACGATGGAATCCAATTATCTGACCATCACGTTTGTTTCTCAAGACTCGGAAACGTTTGAAGCATGCCCCGAACCTGAAGCCAATCACAGCTATGAGATTACGCGGTCGGGGTGTGTGCGCGCAACGCTTCAGCTCAATGGGTATGAAGAACCGACGATGTTGGATAAACTTGCA
>JAGACY010000246.1 GCA_017613855.1 Pseudomonadota bacterium | reverse complement strand
CTGCGATATGCGGCATTACCAAAGAAGAAATCATCGAGCAACTTGGGCAGGAAGTAGAAAACCTCGCCAATGCTTTGGAAATATCTAAGAATGCGGCGTTGTTACGCCTAAAACAGAAATACGACGGTTATCATTTTACTAAGAAAAGCCCAAATTTATACAATCCTCTGAGTCTTCTCAAATGTCTGAAAGAAAAAGAGTTTCGCAATTATTGGTTTGAAACAGGGACACCGACCGCGTTGACGGATATGGTAAGTAAATACACCATCAAGCCAGAAGACCTGGAAGGTTTTATCGCCGGAGAGATGGATTTTTATGTTCCGATCGAGTCGGCAGAAACCCCAATCCCGATGCTGTATCAAAGCGGATATGTGACGATTAAGTAATTTGATGGTTTTGATTACACGCTTGGATTTCCCAATGAAGAAGTCAGAGTGAGCTTTATCAAAGGTCTTGCACCATATTATACCCAGAAGAATTCAAACGAGAACAATTCTATTATTCAGCGGCTTCTGCGTGCATTTAGACATCATGATATTGATACAGCCATGAATATGCTGCGATCATTTTTCAGCTCCATTCCTTACGATGCCGAAAAACAGGATGAAAACCATTATAAAACCGTTTTTTATCTTATCTTTACATTGGCAACAGAATACTGTGTGCGTACCGAGGAACGGAGCGCCGCTGGCCGATGTGATGCATTAATTGAAACGGAAGATACCATATATTTGTTTGAATTTAAGTTGGATGGCTCGGCCGAAGAAGCATTGAAACAAATCGACGACAAAGGCTACGCCATCCAATATGAAGCCGGAGATAAGAAAATCGTAAAGATTGGCGCGAATTTCGAGAAAGATCGCAGGACAATCGAACGTTGGGTGATTGAAAATTAGCATGCCGGGCGTATCGTTACATTTAAAAGCCGCATTTCGATGCGATAAACTTGAATAGGTGTGAATATGAAGAAGGTTTGGATCTTTCTCGCAATTATCGTTGGATTGATATGTGCAATTTTATTCTTACCGAATCGCGAAGAACAACCTTCTTCAGAAGTGAGCCCTGAGACTCAAAAAGTCGCTCTTGCAGACAAACAAGTTCAAGAGAACGACGGGGGCGAGTTATCGGGTAAGGTGATAGACGGCTTAACGAAAAAGCCACTCGCTGCAAAGATAAAGGTCAAGAGCGGGGACAAGGTCATTGCAACAACAGATTGCAATGCAGCTGGCATGTTCGCCGTATCGCTCGAAGATGGAGAATATGAGATTGCAATCGAGCATCCTCATTATGTCAAAAAGGGCAAATTCGACGTGAATCGCCTGATAGAGATCGACGGTGAGCCTGTAAAAATAGATGATACAGAACTTTGGCCGGAAGCAATTGTTAAAGGACGTGTTGTTTCAGATCATCAAGGTGTTGAGGCAGAACTGCAATTTATCTATCAAATAGATAATTCTGGTGCCAAACATTATCTATTCAATACGATCAAGACAGATAAAGATGGTTATTTTACGCTCGATAACGCTTATGGCGGCGTTCAGAATATAAGAATCAGTTCAGACCATCTCGTGAGTCAAAAACTATCAGACATTGCCCTCAAATCTGGTGAGACGGTCGATCTGGGTGAGATACCGATGAATTCGGGTTTAACTATTTTTGGCGTTGTAAAAGAGGATGGTACAGAAAAAGGCATTTCCGGTGCATCCGTATTGTGTGTCAATTTAAACAGAAAAATTGTCGCAGAAACACAGACTGCTGATGATGGGGCTTATACGCTTCCTGTCATTGATTTGAATCAATATCGTGTGATTGTTACCGCTGATGGTTTTCAATCAAATAGCGCACTTCTGGATGCACAGGGGCAGAATCGTTATGAATATAATGTTGCAATGACAAAATTTGCTGATAAGAAGCCGGCACAAAATTCCGTTGTTGAACCGCCTAAAAATGTTGAAAATAATGAAGACCAGGCACAACAGAATGACGAATCGGAAAGTATATTTACTAAAGAGGAAGAGATAGAATATAAAAATAAAATTCAAAATGTCGTACGTGATAGTTCTGAACAATTTTCTGAATGCTACCAAAATTTATTAGCTATTGAGGCTGCCGCTGGAAAAATTGTTTTTGATTTTATGTCATCATCCAGTGGTGACGTTTTTAATATTACAGTTAAAAACGCTGAAATAAACAACGAAGAGTTTTTGGATTGCCTTACGGATGTGATTGCAAATTTCCACTTTCCAAAACGGTCAGATGATGGACTGGTTATGATCGAGTATCCTTTTGTTTTTGAACAGGGGCACTCTGAGGACGAGTGATGGATGCGTGATGAAGCCAAAAATCAGGCACGCGAAGAGCTTTTGGGCTATTTTGGCATTGACGGTAATTTTGGTGCAGCCGAAGATATGAGTATCTTTGGCGAGAATGACGAAGCGGCTGCATTGCTGGCCATCAGCATCATCGTGCAGGGCGATTTGCGCGAAAGCAAGTTTACCGAACGACTTGCGCGCATTTCGGGCGATATCGCCGACGGCACCATCGATAATGAAGAGATTTGGCAGCAGATGGCAACTGGCGCAATGGCGGCTGATCTTGAGATGATTCGCCATCATATCGAAAGCTGGGGCGAGAGCGTGCCCGATTTTGAGCCATACGTGAAGGCTTTTTGGCGCGATAGATTGGGACTGACGACATGCGATAACGTCGGGGAGGTTATGCAACGTGGCGAAGTCTATCTGGTATGCACCGAAGATGGTTGGGACAAAGCGAATGCGCAAGATATATTGAATTACTATCTTGGCAAGTGTGATCAAGAAGGGATTATAAAATTTTATGATTGGGAGGCTTATTATTATGATGATGGAATTATGGAGCTGAAGCCAGGTTCTTATTATGTATGTCGCGATGGTGTATGGAAAAGAGATCCAGGGGGGGATGATATTGTGAATTATTATCTTGGGGTATGTAGTAAGGATGGAGAAGTTAAGGCGTTTAATTGTGATGAATTAGAACAAGTGTGTAGTTATTGGGAATTATGGGGCAGGTCTTTTGTATGTCGCGATGGCGGATGGAAAGAGGCTGGAGATAGTGATATTTTAAATTATTATCTGGGAGAATGCAAGAATGCAAATAATGGAGAAATAAAGGAATTTGAAGGGAATGAGTGGATTGGAGCGGGATTATATTTATGTCGTGATGGTGAAAAGTGGGAATATGCGGATTTAAGGCAAGTATTGAATTATTATCTTGGTAAATGCGATAAGGACGGAGATGTTAAGGCTTTTAATGGTGATGAATTAGGGAATCTATGTGAGCAATATGGACTATGTGGTAATCAGTCTTTTGTCTGTCGCGGTGATTGGCATCAAGCTGGAGAGTTTGATTTTGGTCTATGTGAAAATGATGGAGCGGTAATTAAACAAGAGGAAATTCATGTAAAGAATTGTGATTTTGAACATCTCGTATGCCATGAAAGTGAATGGAGTTGTGCAGATTATGGGGATGTTTTGAATTATTATCTGGGAGAATGCAAGAATGCAAATAATGGAGAAATAAAGGAATTTGAAGGGAATGAGTGGATTGGAGCGGGATTATATTTATGTCGTGATGGT
>JAGACY010000032.1 GCA_017613855.1 Pseudomonadota bacterium | reverse complement strand
TCATAATGCAGAATTCATAATGCAGAATTCATAATGCAGAATTCATAATGCAGAATTCATAATGCAGAATTCATAATGCAGAATTCATAATGCAGAATTCATAATGCTGAATGATTTTGCAAAACCAAAGGAATCATCCAAATCTTTGAGTATTACAATTTAATTGTGCATTCATCATTATGCATTATGCATTAAGGAATAATTCTATCCTTCGAAAATAATGCAAGCATGGGGACTGAATCATTATATTTTGGGTGCGATTTCCGTATCCGGCTATGCCGGATACGAATCATACTTTTTTTTAGAAATCACACAGGATTGTCACCAAGCTATTTCTTCTTTTCCCATTTGCGGCGGCCGGCGGGTTTCTTGAACAAAACCTTGATGGGCGTGCCTTCAAAACCGTAGTAGGCGCGAATCTGATTGATTAGATAACGTTTATAATCGGTGGGCACAATCTCGGGGGCATTGCACTGCAAAACGAACGTCGGCGGGCGAATGGCGACCTGCTGGGCAAAGTAGAATTTAAGATTGCGGCTGCCGACCGTGGGCGGTGTATGCTGCTCTAAAATCCTTCGGAATACCCTGTTTAATTCGCCTGTCGGTACGCGGGAACTCGCCGTTGTATATAATTTTTTCGCGATATCTAATATTTTATGTGTACGCTGGCCTGTGAGTGCACTGATCGTAAATACCGGCACATGATCGATAAAAGACATGCGCTCACGGGTGGCTTTAATATATTCGCTGGCAGTTTGGTCGGACTTGCCTGCAATCGCATCCCATTTATTGAGCAATACTGCGACGGCGCAGCCGCGATCAATCGCGAGTGATGCGATTTTGAGATCCTGCTCGGTCACACCGACCTGGGCATCGATGACGAGCAAAACGACATCGGCGCGCTCGACGGCATCGAGTGCCTTGACGATCGAGAATTTTTCGATGCGCTGACTGACGGCACTTTTTTTACGAATACCGGCTGTGTCGATGAGGACATATTGCTGACCGTCGGGGCCTTCCAAATCCGAGTCGATGGTATCGCGCGTCGTGCCTGCAATATCGGCAGTCAACAGACGCTTGTAACCCAACAGGCGATTGATGAGCGTCGATTTGCCGGTATTGGGTTTGCCCAAAACCGCAATATAAATAGTTTCGCTCAGAACGCGCTCGGCGAGTGCTGCTTCATCGTATTGGGTGGCAGGAACTTCGTAGAATTCGGGTTCATCGGAGGGCTGGGAATCCTCGTCTGCCTCGGAATCTTCGTCATCCTCGAATTCTTCTTCAGATTCGTCATCTTCATCGTCTTCGAACAAGTCATCCACGTCGAGTTCATCCTCATCTTCGGGGGGGACGTAGCCTTTGGGATATTCGCCGAATTCCTGGGCATATTCTTCGGTGAATTCACCAAAATCGTTGTCGATGACGAATTTGGCACGGCGGTCTTTTTCGTCGTCATTCTTTTCGAAATCCTGTGTCACACTGTCGATGAGCTCATCCCAGTTGAGGCCGTGTTCTGCCGAAATGGGGATCATCTCGTCAAAAGCGAGTTCGTAGAATTCATACGAAAGTTCGATGAGTTTGTGCTGATCGATTTTGTTGACGCAGAGAATGATGCGTTTGTTGGATCGGCGCAGAATTTCGGCGATTTGCTGATCGGCGGGCAATAGACCGGCGCGTGCATCGACGACAAAGAGAATGACATCGGCTTCTTCGACGGCCAGTTGAGCCTGAACGCGCATCTGCTCCAGCAGAATATCGGTCGATTCGGGCTCAAAACCACCGGTATCGATTACGGTGAATTTGCAGTCATTCCAGTGTGCAGTGCCGTAATTGCGGTCACGCGTGACACCGGGGGTGTTTTCGACAATCGCCATGCGGGAACGCACAAAACGGTTGAATAATCTGGATTTGCCGACATTGGGACGGCCAACGAGGGCTACGATGGGAAGTCTTTCTTTCATAATGCGTAATTGGGATGCAAAACTAAAGGTGACATCTAAAGCTAAAGGTGAATGGCATTCTTAATTAGCAATGAGCAGTGAGCAGTGAGCAATTGGAATGCAAAATCAAGGGATGACTCTAAAGCTAAAGGTGACTGACGTTCATAATTAGCAGTGAGCAGTGAGCAGTGAGCAATTGGAATGCACAACCAAAGGGTAACTCTGAAGCTAAAATATCTTTCATTCTTTAGGAATAACCTTGAGAATACTCTAACTGCTAACTGCTAACTGCTAACTAACATAAGTGAGCAGCGTTAGCTGCGAACAAATCCGTTTGTTAAAAAACTAATTCTCTTCCAAATAACCAAATCCCTTTAAATCCTTGGGATTTTCGCTCCAGTCGGTTTTGACTTTGACGACGAGTTCGAGATGAATGTTGGCATCGAGGACTTCGGCCAGTTTTGAGCGAGCATCGATACCGAGTTGTTTGATGGCAGCACCTTTTTTGCCGACGAAAATGGCTTTCTGGCTTTCGCGTTCGACGTAAATAGTGGCTTTAATCTCAATGCGATTTTGATCCCGCATCGACTTGAAATCGTCAATTTCGACGGCAGCAGAGTAGGGCAGTTCCTTGCTCATCTGGCGGTAAATGACTTCGCGGATGGTTTCTGAAGCCAGGAATCGCTCGGATTGATCTGTATAGAGTGCTTTGGGATAAAAAGCCGGCTGTTCGGGCAGGTATTTTTCGATGGCATCGAGCATCGTGTCGAGTTCTTTGCGTTTGCGTGCACTGACGGCGACGATTTCCTCGAATGGGAAGGCCTTTCGATAGGCATCGATAATCGGCAGCAGTCCGCTTGGATCTTTGAGTAAATCGAGTTTATTGATGGCCAGAATAGCGGGTTTTCCCGCTTTTTGGATAGCATCAATGAGGTTTTGCTCGATTTCTTCGATTTCACCCTGCGGTGTGAGTGCATGCGCAGCATCGATGAGCATGAGCACACAATCGGCGTCGCCGAGCGTCGAAAGCGCATTCTGAATCATGACTTGATTGAGCGTGCGTTTGAGCCATAAATGCAGGCCCGGTGTGTCGATAAAGACGATTTGTGAGCTTTTTCGATTGACGATGCCGCGAATTTTATCGCGCGTCGTCTGTGCTTTAGAGCTTGTAATGCTGACGCGTTCGCCGGTGAGTGCATTGACAAGCGTCGATTTTCCGGCATTGGTGCGGCCTACGAGCGCCACAAAACCGCAATGGAATTTAGCCATATTTTTCCTATTTATTTCCGGGGCTCTGCCCCGGACCCCTCGAAGGGGCTAAGCCGCGTAAAAAAAACACCGCGTATGCCGTAGGCATAGCGGTGTGCGCAGGGCGTATCGCAGATAGCCCGCGCCCAAAAGTTAAGAAGCATTCTGATAGAAAGTTACGATGGGATCATGCTGTCTGAGGACGACGCCTTCGTCGATGGTGACCTCGCTGACGCCGTTCATGGACGGGACTTCATACATGATGTCGAGCATGACTTCTTCGAAGATGGAACGCAGGCCGCGTGCGCCGCTTTTGCGCCGAATGGCTTCGCGGACGATGGCTTTGCGTGCGTCTTCGGTGACGGTCAGTTTGATGTTGTCGATTTCGAAAAGGCGCTCGTATTGGCGCAGAATGCTGTTTTTCGGCTTCCACATGATTTCGAGAAGCGCGTTTTCGTCGAGTTCGTCGAGGGTGACGATGACGGGAATTCGGCCCATGAATTCGGGAATGAGGCCGAATTTAATGACATCGACGGTTTCGACCTGCCGGCGAAGTTCCATGTCATTTTCTTTTTTATTCTGCATGGGATCGCTGTGGAAGCCCAGGCCGCTGACGCCGATTCGATTTTGGACGATGTTGCCGATGTTGTTGAAAGCGCCCGAAAAGATGAACAGGATGTTCGTCGTATCGACTGTGATGACGTCCTGTTGAGGGCGATTTTTGGCATTATCGGGGGTAAAGTTGACCGAACCGGATTCGATCATTTTGAGCAGTGCCTGCTGGACGCCTTCGCCGCCGACGTCGCGCCCTTTATCACCGGCTCGCGTGGCGATTTTGTCGATTTCGTCGATGCAGACAATGCCTTTTGAGGTGCGCTCGATATTTTTACCGGCAGCAATCCACAAATTCTTAATGATATTTTCGACATCCTCGCCAACGTAGCCGGCTTCGGTCAATGTTGTTGCATCCGCTACGGTAAACGGCACATTGAGGAGTTTGGCGATACATTGGGCGATGAGGGTTTTGCCGCATCCGGTGGGGCCCATCATCAGGATATTGCCTTTGGTGAGTTGGACTTCGTCGTCCTTGTCGAGATGGATGTTTTCGATGCGTTTATAATGGTTGTAGATGGCAACGCTCATGGCCACTTTGGCGCGATCCTGACCGATGATGTGTTCATCGAGGAATTTTTTGATGCGCGTCGGACGCATATCGGATGCGGCGATGGTAACATCTTTTTCGGCCTGTGCCTTACTTTCTTCCTGCATGAGCATCCCCATGCATTTCATGGTGCATTCATCGCAAATGCAGACGCCTTCATTGGGAGAATCCTTGCGAAACACGAGTTTCCGGACGTCTTTTTCTTCTTTGCCGCAAAAAGAGCAGCGCACTTTTTTGGTAGCCATACTGAACTAAAAACCTGATGAGAATAGACCTATGTAGGTTAGATATGTTTGACAAACAAGACGATGATGAGCACGACAACAAGAACAGCTACGCCACCGATGAGTCCCCAAATGATGATGCGGCGTTTTTGGTCGTCGGGAGATGCATTGACGGGCGGCATCCAGGATTCTTGTGATTGAATGGTTCTTTGGCTGGCTTGTGGCAGGCGGATTTGCTGTGATGCCTGAGCCTGTGCGGCCAGTGGCGAGATAGGTTCTGGTGCAGGTTTGGGTTCGGTATATGCGGAAACTCCTAAACCAGGATTATCGTGCTCTTTGGGAATGGGAGAAGGATCCTTGGGTTGGGGCGAGTACGGCTCTGACTGAGGTGCGGCTTGGGCAGCTGGTTTTGGGGCAGCCTGTGGTGCATTGGTCGGGAAGGGCGCAGGGTGTGCATTGCCCTGTCCTGGTAAAGGCGGCTGCTCGTGGCGAATCGGCTGCTGTGGCTGGGGAATTGGCCGGGATGTCTGCTTCGGAAATGGATTCGGCTTGGAACCGTTAAGACTTGCAGCTCCGCCAACGCCTTCAGCGTGTTTGTTTAAGTCGATCGTTTCCTGCAAATTGTAGGGATTCGGCTTGGCATAAGGATTCGCAGCCGGTGTCTGTTGTGAGGCATAAGGATTCGCCTGTGCATAGGGATTGACAGAGGGCTGTTGCTGAGAGGCATAGGGATTGGATTGGCCATACGCATTGTTTTGACCATATCCCGCCACGTTTTGTTGTGTAAATGCATTGGCATACGCCGGGCCTGCATTCATCATCTTGGGGGATTGGTATGGTTGCTGCGCTGACTGCTGGGCAAGGTTGGTTTTGCTTTGTACTACAGGCTGGCGTGTTTTGGCCTCGGGTAAAAAATACTCAATGACGGCCTGGATGTCCGCTGGAATCTGGTAGGCCAGCTGGCGTTTGTCATTGATAAATGCAAAGAACGATTCCTCAAATTCGTCAAATTCAAGTTCGTCGCCGTTTTCATTGAAAATTTTGGGCGCCTTGATGGGCTGGTTCTGGCGAATTTCCTCTGTAAAGAGCAGGACATTCTGTTCCTCACCCGTATCCGGATGAATATAGGGCGCATAAAAACTATGGATAAAGGCATCGGAAGCAAAATTGGCTACCATATTGGCCTGAGAAACAATTACCGGAGAACATCTCAGCAATATGACTGCAATACCAAGTGCCTGTATCTGGTTAAGCCAGTTGACCCAGTCACGGACACCACAGGAATTGATGCGCTCCATTTCGGCCATATCGATGAGCAAAAGCCTGCCCTGTATCTGTGAAAGCAGATTGTTGAGCAGATTGTCTTCGTCGAGAATGCCCTTGAGCTTTAAATAGGTATAGCCGTTACCAACCTGAAGCGTTGGAATGAATTTGCTTTCCATAAGTCTTTATTTGCAATTCAAGTTCGTACACATCAAAAAACATGCCACCACGTGCATGATAACACTTTACCATAGCATGATTTGAACACAACCACACGAAAAAAGCGCATTGAACAATTCGCCACGCGTAATGCGTAATGCGGAATGCGGAATGCGGAATGCGGAATGCGGAATGCGGAATGCGGAATGCGGAATGCGGAATGCGGAATGCGGAATGCGGAATGCGGAATGCGGAATGCGGAATGCGGAATGCGGAATGCGGAATC
>JAGACY010000245.1 GCA_017613855.1 Pseudomonadota bacterium | reverse complement strand
ATACCTCATTTTCCCCCCGCGCGGCTATGACCTTATGGTCATACGCCGCTCCCCCCATGAGATGCCAGAAGTGATGTGTTTTAGCCATTGGGGCCTCCTGTCTGACTGGGGGGTGATGGTGCGGATGCATTCGGGGTGGAACCGTGTGATTTTAAGGATCGGGTTTTTCCGCTGATTTTTTCGGGTTCTTTTTTACTGTCTGATTTGGATCCCGACTTTTTGGATTTGGAATCTGTTTTGGAATCGGAATCAGAATTGGTATCGTCGGGCGTATCTTCGGCTTCCTTGCCGGAATTGGTGACCGAAGAACCACTTGCACCCGAGGCGGCATCGACTTCGAGTACGACGACAAACTGTGAGACTGTCAGCGTTTGCTCGACGCCGAGATAATCCCATGTCGTGGTGAGGGTGATTTTTCGGATGCGCTGGCCGAGCTGGTTAATGATGGTTGGCAGGAAGCTGACCATCATGGGGAGGAACTGGGTGATCGTCGTATTGCCGCTTAATGTACCGTCTTCATCGCCGGTGCCGTAGATCTGGTTGGTGACGCTTTCGACGAAATTGTTGGCGGCATCATCGGAGAGTTCGATGGATTGGATGAGTGCTGACCAGGAGATATCATCGTAGCCTTCATCACGGAAATCTCCGTCGATGGTGTTGACGTAATCTTCTTTGATGCCTTCGTCAGCAATCTGGCGCTGAACTTCGTATTCGATGTCCTGCATTTTGGCTCTCGTGAGCATGGTCACGACAGCCGTGTTATTGGCATACCCCATCATGCGCATAGAAGTATTCTGCGTTCCCAAAAGGATCGTCACTGACAAAGCGAGAATGAAAATCGCGATCATCAGTTCGAGCAATGTAAAGCCTTTGAGTTTCATGCGCTGAATGAGGGAAATGCGGGAGAGACGTTCCATGGAACGTCAGTACAAAGAGAATTATGGGGAAAATGAGGGAAATGCAAAGAATCAAAGATTGCGCGCCGTATTGCAGATAGGCGCGCACCCAGGCCGTATTTGCCGCAGGCGGATAGGCCGGGCATCTATTATAAGAAAAAAGAGATTATAGAAAAAATAGGCGTGTTATCGATCTTCTTCCTCTTCGAAGAAAGTCGATGAGATTTCCATGTAACCGGGTGTGACCGAAGATTGTCCGGTGAGTGGGTTGAGTGAAATGGAATAATAAGTGGCGCCGTCGCTGCCTTCTTTGGCGAGTTCGTCTCCGAGAATGATGACGCTGCGCTCGACAAAACCGTTGGCAAAGAAGTTGATGGTTCCGATGCCTTCGGTTTGAATTTCGTCATGATGGGATGTCATGAGGCCAATAAAAAAGACGCCGTCGGAGAGTTTATAGGTAGGATTAGACTCATCCTCGTTGTCGCTATAGTTGTCCCAGGCTGATAATTTTTCGACGGTGGTGCGAGTGACTTTTCCGAATTTGGAATCCTCATCATCGAGGCGATCGACGCGATCCGGTCTTTTGTTCATAGAACCGGATTGTTTGGCTTTCATCGTTGTGCCGCTGAGTTCCTCGTTACTGAGTCCGCCATTGACATCGAGTTGCTCGATGATGAAGGATTGTTCGTCGAAATCGAACTGCATTTGTAGTGTGGCGTTTGAAGTGGCAGCCATATTAAAGATATATCGAATAGAGGAGCTGAGTTTGAGTGCATCACCACGTACATCGGCAGCCCCGAGGAATCCGAATCCATAAGCCCCCAGTGCCATGATTGTGGCCATGATGACGAGCACGATCATGATTTCCATGAGGGTCATGCCCTTTCTAAGGGCATTATTTTTAGAAGGTATAGCCGACATTGATACTGAACCCTCCGATTGGGTCGCCGCGCCGGCGATTGATGATAAAACCGTAATCCAGCACGATGGGAGGGATTGCTTCGCTAATGAGCCATCTCAATCCCATCCCTGCAGTATAACGCATTTGGTTGACAAAAAGTTCCTCAGCAAATGCGCCCGGTGAATAATTTGTTGGCTGATAGGGTGTGAGTGCTCCCATATCGACAAATAAGGCGCCATACAGGCCGATATCATTCCAAATTGGGTATCGGATTTCGGTTGTAAAATTGAACAAAACTTCGCCGCCGCCAGCTTCATCGGTGGCAACGGTTGGGGCAATATCGTTGATGAGCCGAGGTCCGAGTGCTTCGTCTTCGTAACCACGCATATTCAAACCGCCCAGGAAATAGCGATCGATGTAGGGCAGCTCAGAATTATCTTTGAGGAAGCTGACTCCGAATCGCATATTAAAGGCGAGTGTGAAATATTTCCAAAAAGTATAGACGAAGGAAGCATGTGCTTCAGGTTTGACATAGAAGCCGACGTTGTCTGCATATGCAAATTTGACTTTGGCTTCGGCAAAGACGCCGTATTTTGGGGTGAGTGGGTTATCGCGGCCATCGTAACTGGCCCGTGGCGTGATCGAAACCGTGAAGAGCGCGCTGTTGTTGTCGAATGGGCATTTCCCGTAGAAAAAAGTAAATGGATAGCATGCACTGTAACTCGTGTTTTCGTCGACAGCCGAAGCCGTGGATGAGGATTCGAGCTCGAATGCAAGTGCCGTAAACCATGCTTTATTGAGCTGCCACTGGAGTTCGACGAGCCATCCCAATTCTTCCTTGTTGGTTTTGGGGATGAACCTGAGATCGTAAAACCACTGGGAAATAATATTGAATCCGCTTGCCGGAATGACGGGGATCGTCAGGGAGAGCAGGGTAAAGAAGTTTTGATTGAGTTTTTGATTGAGGACGAACTGGCTTCCTTTAAAGATGCGCGCTTCGGGCATGAGCAGGAGTGAGAGCTGCCAGCCGGTGCCAAGGAGATTGGCTTCGACATATTCGACTTCGCCAGTGGCGATCCAGTCACCGCCGGTATACTGCAAGCCGAGTGCGAAATCGAACCATCTTCGTTCCCCTTCTTCGAGTGTGACGACAATGGGGACGGGGCGTTCGGTCGTGGACGTCGAATCGCCGCTTTCGGATTGGGTTGTGAGATCATCGTCGACGCCAATGACATTGAGAGATGCCGATGAATAGATGGTACGGCGTCTTAAGAGACTTCGTGCATCAATGACGCGGTTATAATCGAATGTTTCGTCTGCTTTGAAAGGGATGTCCTGATTGACGACCCACTCTCTGGTGACGACATTGCCGTGTATAAAGGTATCTCCGAATGAGTATTTGGGGCCGAGTGTGACTTCGTATTCGACGTCGACTTCGGTTCCGGTGACGCCATTTTGCAGTTCGCATTTGGGTTCGCCTTCGATGCCGTATTCGGTATCAAAATGGCGTTTACATCGTTCCATGGTGCCATTTCTGGTTTCGATGAATTCACACATGGCGACGAGGTCATCGGGGAGGCATGCACTTGAGAAATCGGCAATTTCGCAGGTATCTGTACTCGCAATGCTGCCATCGGATGCGTAGGATGTGCATCGGACGCGATCTGAGATGGTGGCATGTCCACGGGCGCGCAGTTGTTTGGTAATGGCAGCACGCTCAGTTCTGAAGGTCGAATCGCTGAAAATATCATTCTCGGGTTTATCGATGAGGACATCAAAACGGTCATAAGTTTCGCGGTCTGTATAGCGAATCTGCCGATGTGCAAAGTGCGAACGTTCGCCCTCATGGATGATGAATGTAAGCAGGAGACGGCCGTTGGGGTTGAGGGGTTCGAGTGTCCAGCCGGTGACATCCGCATTGAGGTAGCCGATTTCCCTGTAGGCATCGACAATATTGGCGGCGTCATCTGCAATCATCGAACGCTGAGGATATGCCCCGGAACCAAAGGCAGAGTATTCGGTGCTGCTGATGATGTTCATGAGTTCATCATGAGAAATCGCGGATGCACCGGCAAAAGAAATCTGACCGATTTCTGCGCGTTCGCCTTCCTTTATCTTAAAAATTATGACGTGCGTTCCGTTGGCGTAGCTCGAAAGCATCTCGCCAGTGACTTGTGCCCAATAATAACCGGCAGAAATATAGGCTTGCTGCAGTGCTTCGGCAGAGGCTTCGACTTCACTGTGATCGACGTATCCGGAACTCTCGAACGTCAATGATTCCGCGAGTTCTTTTGCGGAAAGAACTTCATTGCCTTCGAATTGGACATCCCATTGTACGGATTCTTTGATATCGAGAAAGACATCGACGGTTTTCTTTTCGGGAACGCGCCGGGAGACGAATTCAATTTTCGTCTGGTAGTATCCGTCCTTGCGGTATTCCTGAAGAACTTTTTCGACGGCGTCTTCTATTTCTGCTTTGGTAACACCGCCAAAGAAACCAAATCCGGAACGGAATGTATCTTCTATCTCGGAATAGGATTTTATCGAATGCCCTCGCACATAAATTTGCCCAAGGACATAGCTTTCGGCGTTGTTGACGCTGACGTGCAGATCCACGAGATTGGGTTCAACTTCCGTGGTTGTGATGGTCACTTCGGCGTCGAAATATCCCTCTTTGCTGTAGATGCGTTCGAGACTTTTGATTTGGTCTTCGAGCGCCATGGTAATGAGTTTTTCTTTGGGAATTTCGTCGACTGTCATTCCGCGCAAGATAGCTGTCCTGGGGTAGAGAATACCGCCCGGGCGCAATATCATGCGTTTTTTGACTTCCGATTTATAAAGCGAACCGCTTTTTTCGATAATGACTTTTCGAATAACCGTGTGAGGTACGGTACGAAAATGAACTTTGACCCTGTCTTTTCCTTCGAACGTCAGTTCCTGAAAAATATTGGAAAAATAACGCGTTTTTCTGAGGCGCTCGATCGAAATCGCCAGATCGACGTTAGTCGTTTCATGCCCCAGCTGCAGTCCGGTAGCACGCAGTAATTTTTCGACATTTTCCTTATCTTCACAGTATTTGAGGTCACAATCGATCGTCAAGTCGGCCACACGATAGGTAACAATATCCGTGCGTTTTAGCCTGGCAAGCGGCGATTCTTCATTCTGTTCAGTTGAGGAATCCGTCTGATCTGTTGAAGAATCTGTCAACTCAGTTGGCAAATCCGTCTGCTTTGTTGAGGAATCCGTCTGTTCAGTTGGGAAATCCGTCTGCTTTGTTGAGGAATCTGTCAGCTCAGTTGGGGAATCCGTCTGTTCAGTTGGGGAATCCGTCTGTTCAGTAGGGGAATTCGTCTGTTCAGTAGGGGAATCCTTGTCTGATGGTTCATCCGTAGTATCTTCATTCGCTGATGTGAGTCCATTACCCGAAGAAGTCTGGCCAATCCCATCAGATGGGGTTACCTCAGGATTATCCGAATGATCGTCAGACTCTTCTTCATCATTCTGAGGTGTATCATCATTGGATTGGGCGAGCATTTCTTCGCGGTTTTGGCCCAATATTTTGTGCTGAATGATGTTTTTCTCATCCCGGAATGCGAAGTCGAAATAGGTATCTCCGGCAAGATTTTGCGGTGGATTGGAATCCTGTGCGGAAGCAGGTAAAACAGGGCATAGCAAGGCAATGGCGGCAATAGCCGCCAGCATGTGACACCTGATTTTTAGTTTTTGATTATCCTGCAAACCCCGACCTCACGGATGGTTCAAACCAAGGGGGAATGATAACATTTTAATCTGTAATTAGTAATGAGTAATGCATCATGAGCGTGATTTAATTCGGAATTCGGAATTCGGAATTCGGAATTATTGTGACATTCCCAATGGTATTTCTAAAGAATAAAGTCTTTTAATTGCGCATTGCGCATTGCGCATTAAAAATAATTCCGCATTCCCTTCACAGCCCATTGCACATTCATTCCGATCCGGGCGCGCCTGCGGCACACCCGGCTATTTTTTACGAATAAAACGCCTTCCAGGCGTGTCTATTCTATTGGAGAATTGCGATTCAATTGCGCATTGCGCATTGCGCATTGCGCATTAAAAAACAATTCCGCATTCCGCACAGATTAAGAGCATCCGCTCGTAGCGCCGCAGCTGTCGCATTTGAGGCATGTTCCGTTGCGGAGCATCGTGAAATTGCCGCATTCGGGGCAGGGGTCACCCTCATAGCCTTTGAGACGCGCAATGGTGCGGCTATCGCGGGATTCGCTGTGGCGGTGCGACTCTGGGCGTGAATTTGCAGACGGCTGCTGATTGGCAGGTGTTGCACTGGACAAGTGATGCGGTGTGCGGCGGCCTTCGAATCCGGGCAGATAAGGCACTGAGAATTCGTTGTCATCCTCATTGTCGGGCAAATTGTCTGGGTTGACATGTGCCAGTTCGGTTTTGCCCAGGTAGGTAATGCCAAGTTCCCTAAAAATGTAGTCGATAATGGATGTTGCGAATTTGATGGTCGAGTGGCCGGCCACAGGCCCGGAAGGTTCAAATCGCGTAAATACAAAGGCATCGACGTATTCTTCGAGGGGCACGCCATGCTGAAGACCGAGACTGACGGCGATGGCAAAGCAGTTCATGAGGCTTCGGAATGCTGCGCCTTCCTTGTGCATGTCGATGAAGATTTCTCCCAGCGAACCGTCGGCATATTCGCCGGTTCTCAGGTAAATATTATTCTGATTGAGCGAGGCTTTTTGTGTGTAACCGCTGCGTCTCGACGGAAGTTTACGACGGTTGGCATGGGGCGCGCCAGTTGGTTCTTTGGTTTCGGCAGGCTGCGGAGCAGTTTCTTCTTCTTCGGCGATGGATTCGAAATCGAAGACTTTGGTCGAGTTGAGTGGTTGGCAGAGCTTGGAACCATCGCGGTAAATGGCAATGGCTTTGAGCCCCATTTTGTAGGCGGACAGGTGCATGCGCTCGATATCGTGTACCGATGCATCGCCCGGGAAATTGATGGTTTTGGAGATGGCACCCGAAATCAACGGCTGAATGGCAGCCATCATTGTGACATGTGCAAGTGCGGGAATAAAGCGCGTTCCCAGCTCACCGCAGCGGTTGGCACAATCGAAAACGGCCAGATGCTCGGGTTTGAGATGCGGTGCGCCTTCGATGGTCATGGTACCAAAGGCATAGCGATTTGCCTGTGCAATCTGGTTGGGGGTGAACCCGAGGAACGTCAGCAAATCGAAATTGGGATCGTCCAATTGTGCATCGGTCGCTTTGAGGCGATTTTTACAGAAATCTCGCCCGACGACATAGGGTGCGACTGCAAAGTGGATATCGAATGCCGATTTGAGTGCATTTTCGATATTGTCGAGTGCAGCTGTGTCAAAACCGAGCATGCGAAGTGCATCGTGATGAACACCGGGTGCACCTTTGAGTGTGGCATGGCCCAGAATATGGTGGCTGATGTCGTCGATTTGTTCCTGCGAATACCCAAGGCGGTGCAGTGCTTCGGGAATGGCGGTGTTAATAATGCGGAAATAGCCGCCGCCCACGAGTTTTTTAAATTTGACGAGCGCAAAATCGGGTTCGACGCCCGTCGTGTCGCAATCCATCAACAGACCGATGGTACCTGTCGGGGCCAGGCATGTGACCTGGGCATTTCTAAAACCGTATTCATCGCCGAGCTTGATGACTTCGTCCCATGTTTTTTGTGAGCGATGCAAGAGATCGCGGTCGAATGCTGTCTCGGGTGGCATGGATGGCGGGACACTGAGGGATTCGTAAGCATCGCGCGGTGCGAGATAAGCTGCACGGCGGTGGTTGCGCAGGACGCGCTTCATGTCGGCGGCATTGACTTCATAGCCGTCAAAGGTGCCCAAATCGCGGGCCAGAAGTGCGCTTGTACGATAGCAGACGGCTGTGGCATGGCCCGAAATGGCGGCAGCGAGCGCCCTTGCCTGTGGGGAGTCGTAAGGGAATCCAAAGCGCATGCAGAGCGAACCGAGATTGGCAAACCCGAGGCCGAGCGGTCTGAACAGGTAGCTCTGGCGCGCGATTTCTTCACTGGGGTACTGTGCCATCGTGACGGTGATGTCGAGTGCAGCGGTATATAAAATGACAGCGGCTTCGAATTTATCAGAATCAAATTTACCATCAGGTGTCTGGAATTTGACGAGATTGATGGACGCGAGGTTACATGCCGAATTGTCGAGGAACATGAATTCGGAGCATGGATTGCTGGCGCGGATGGGGCCTGACTGCGGGCAGGTGTGCCAGTCGTTGATCGTCGTGTCGAACTGGATGCCGGGATCGGCGCAGGCCCAGGCGTTGTAAGCGATTTCATCCCACAGTTCGCGGGCGCGAATCGTGCGCGAGACGGAGCCGTCGGTGCGGCGTGTGAGTGACCAAAGACCGTCATGCTCGAGGGCATCCATAAATTTGGCATTGAGACGCACGGAATTGTTGGCATTCTGGCCGCCGACGCTCTGATAGGCATTGCCTTCCCATGAGGCATCGAACGTTTTGATTTCGGGCATGGGACTGCCGGTCTGAAGCGCCAGCAGCGTCCGATAGAGCAGTGGCTCGGGCACACCGGCTTTGACGGCGTCCCTCAAGGTGGTGCGCAGTGCTTTGTTCTGATGCGGATCGGCTGCGCCTTCATTCAGCTCCGCTTTGGCACCGGCCACGTCGGATTTCATTTGCTCGACGTATTTGTGTGTAATCTGGGAGCCAGTAACGAGTGCAGCGACCTTTTCTTCTTCAGTACGTTTCCAGCGGATGAACGATTCGATATCGGGATGGTCGGCATCGAGGCAGACCATTTTGGCGGCACGGCGCGTCGTCCCACCCGATTTGATGGCACCGGCTGCGGCATCGCCGATCTGCAGAAAACTGAGCAATCCCGAGGATTTTCCACCACATGAAAGTGGCTCGTCGAAACCGCGTATTTTGGAAAAATTCGTTCCCGTTCCCGAACCGAATTTGAACAGTCGTGCTTCTTTCTGCCACAAATCCATGATGCCGTCTTTGCCGCACAAATCGTCTTTGACCGACTGGATAAAGCAAGCATGTGCCTGCGGATACTCGTAGGGATCGAGCACTTCCTCGCAAACCTTGGTTTCGGGATTGACACGGAAATGTCCGCGCTGCGGGCGCGAAATGCCGTAAGCCCAGTTCAGGCCGGTATTGAACCACTGCGGGGAGTTGGGGGCCGCCATCTGGTGGGCAAGCAAATAGACCATTTCGTCATAAAAAATGTGAGCATTTGCATCATCAAATGTACCGGTTTTGACGCCCCAGTATGCCCAGCATCCGGCGATGCGGTGGAAAATCTGACGCGCGTCCGTTTCGGCGCCAAACCGCGATGATTCATCCATCGAATCGAGTATTTCGCGATCGGGCATGCTGCGCTGCAGCCAGGGTTCGATGCCGGCTTCGGGAATGCGTTTTGTTGCCGCAGGAATGTCGGCTTTCCGCACGTATTTCTGAGCCAGAATGTCGGACGCCATCTGTGACCAGTCGCTCGGGACTTTGATCAAAATGGATTGGGAACCGGAGGTACCATCGATATTTCGCAGTTGGCTCGTGCGGGTTTCGAATTCGATGCCTTCGAGAGGATTGGAAAGATTGGCTGTGAAGATTCGTGTGAATTGCATTTCTAGTCGTTGGTTGTGAGTGGTTAATCGTTAGATTTTGCAGTCCCAAGGCAAAGTGCTTTGAATTCAGTACCTTTTGAATTTAAAGAAAGTGGCAAATGCAGAGACATGCCGCAACACCTCTCTCCAATTGGGGGTGAAATTTAATGTTCAATTGGCAATGCGCAGTGCATCATTGTCTTGTGAACCAGAATGTAAGTGCGAAGCAGACGTTATACGCCGTATAAGCTGCCTGCATGCATACCCCAAAATAAATGCCACATTCTACTGAACGCCGACGCAAAATGTTTAAACCAAAATCCCCAATGTAGGCAAGTGTGGGCAACAGGATTTATCACGTGGGAATTGTCAGTGTAAAAAGGGGATTTTTGTGCTATAATAAAATGGATATTGTTGGGGCGCAGGCTATCCCCTTAGGGGGATACGCCATGCGCAGCGCGGCTATTGCATACGCCGCGCGATTTAATTAGCAATGAGCAATGCGCAATGCGCAATTGGGGATGACAAAACCGTAAGTAGAGACGTTTTGCGAAACGTCTCTACCGGTGATTTTCAAATAATTTCGCATT
>JAGACY010000244.1 GCA_017613855.1 Pseudomonadota bacterium | reverse complement strand
GATAGCCCGCGCAAAAAAAGGTAAAATATTATGAAGAAAATTATTTATTTACATGGATTTGCAAGTGCCGGCAGTACGGGAACGGCGGTGAATTTAAGAGGATATTTGTATGAAGATTACGGTGTGCACGTGATTTCGCCCGATATTCCGGTCATGCCATTGGAAGCGCTCGATTTCTTGAAGTCGCTGGTTGCGCAGGAAGCACCCGATCTGATGATCGGTACATCGATGGGGGCCATGTATGCCGAGCTCATGAAGGGCATTCCCCGGATTTGCGTCAATCCTTCGTTTCACATGGCAAAGCTGCTGACATTCAAGCATTTGAACAAAAATGTCGATTTTCGAAATGTTCGTGCGGATGGGGCGACGTCGTTTAAAGTCGACAAGCAGATGATTGCTGAATTTAAAGATATCGAAACGCGGCTTTCGCTTAAGAATGTTACAGTGGATGAGAAAAAGCTGGTGTGGGGCATCTTTGGCAAGAATGACAAAACGGTCAATTGTCAGGCCGAGTTTACAAAAGCTTACGGTCGCGACCATTTTAAAGTCGTCGATGGGGAACATAATCTGACCCAGACCGTGCTCAAGCGCGATGTTTTGCCGGTTATTTTGGAGATACTGAGTTTGGTTTAATTTTACAAACGGATTTGTTCGCAGCTAACGCTGCTCACTTTGTAAATGCGGAATGCGGAATGCGGAATGCGGAATGCGGAATGCGGAATGCGGAATGCGGAATGCGGAATAGAATGACAAAATCCTTAAGATTCTCTAAAAAAACAAAGAGACTAAATACTTTAGATTATACTCTTAGAATTCTTATATAATTCCGAATTCCGAATTCCGAATTCCGAATTAAAAAAACGAAAGCCGTTAGGCCCGAGCAAATCTGCTTGATGAGTCGATATTTGTGAATTTTTAATTCGAATGTATATTGTGAATAAAACGCGATGGCCGTTAGGCCAGAGCAAATCCGTTTGTAAATCAAATGAAATTGAACATTGGTAGGCAAAAGACCTTGAATTATCGCATCCTCATTGCAACCGTTTTTATGATTTTGGCAGGATATGCCTGTACGGTCAAACAGCCGGAGGTGTCTGCAGCCAATACGGATGCCATTCAGTCAGAGGATGAACCTTTTGAAGATAATTTATCGGAGGATGCAGTTCCCGATGGAGAGATTGCCGAACCGGTTGAGCCGCAGGAAGGCCAGGAACCGGAGAGCCAGTGCCCGTCGGATCGACAGGCCGATGCATTGCTGCCTGGAATTACCCAGGAAGATTTAACGCCGGACGCATGGCATCGCAAAGACGGTAAGCGTGTCATTCTCGATAACAAGTCGGTTCAGCAGTTCAATGAACGATTTTATGATCGATGGACGGATCTGGACACAAGGCTGACGGCCGGTGAAATTCGACAAAATATGCGGGAACGCCTTGATTCTATTCGGAAAAAATTCGAAGATCAGGAAATCATGTTCGAAGACGGGACCGTTCCTGCGCTTTCTGAATTCGATCAAAGATATGAAGAATTTGTCCATGACTGGCCGAATGATTCGGATGTATTAGACACAAAACAATATATCATTGTCGAAGATACGCCGGTTTTATGCGGTCCACATGACCGGGATTATATCAAAACCAAAGATGGCGAAGTGCGTTTCAGCCGCAACCGATGCTCATTGGGGCGTGCGCAGGGGCGCATCGAGGTGATCTACACCCATCCCGATGGCATGCGTTTTGTGCGCACAGCCGATATGTGGGGATGGCTTTCGGCTTCGGCAAAAATTTCCCAAGAAATTCAATCTGATACGAAGCATAATCTGTATCCTGCCACTGAGCCGGGAAAAGCATCCGAGAAATATGAGGACGCACGCTGGTTCACTACGCGGGAAATCGATGTTTCGGGCCTGAAAATTCCGAAAGGGGCGTTTTTGGCCGGAAACGACAAAACCGCCTGGATCGGAACAACAAGTGGCTTTACTGGAATCTCTAAGAATGATGCGGTTTTTGCGAATGGCGGGATCGTCGATACCCATCGGGCTTTAACCTGGAACAACTGGATAGATACGTTGTTCCTCTTTTTGGATGATCCCTACGGGTGGGGCGGTTATGGCGGATGGCGCGACTGTTCGCGCTTAGTGATGGATACCGCACGCTCGTTTGGTGTGCATCTTGCTCGCAACAGCTCACATCAGGCCCGCAAGACGAGTTATTATTTCAATGTCGAGGGCATGGCTAGCGAGGATATGCTCAAAACGATCGAGGATGCGGCCAAAACCGGGATTGTGATTCTGCATTTTAAAGGTCATATCATGGCCTGGCTGGGGCGCGCCAAAGATGGTCGTCCCATGGTCCTGCATGCGCTGTCCGAATATTACGAAGCCTGTCCGGAAGATAGTACGCAAAAGACACTCGTCCATACGGATCGCGTGGTTGTGAGCGATCTGCTTTTGGGTGAGGGGACATCGCGCGGCAATTATCTCGAACGCATTACCCATGTTGCTGTCATTACAGATATGTCGGCAGGGATGCGGCGCGGTGCTAGGACGACAGGTTGGACCCCGCAGGAAGAGACGCTCTATGCGGCTTTTATCGAAAGACTCTTCGATTATGAAGATCTCACAAAGTCGTGGAATAATCTCGGCGATATTCTTCGGGATCCGGAACATAATATATTATACAATGCCCTGGGCATGCATGAAGATGATAAACTCAAGCTGCAGCCGGATTGTGCGGATTTGCCCTATGCACTGCGCGGGTATTTTGCATGGAAACGCGGTCTGCCCATGGGCGTTCGCAAGTGCAGCCGGGGAACCGAAGCAAGGGCGCCGCGGTGCAATCCGCCCGAAATTTATATGAATCATGCCGAGAGTGCGGATGCTTTTCGACGATATATCATTAATGTGACCGGGTATCAGGTGCATTCGGGCAATGCTCGCACGCTGAATGACGACGACAATACCGATTTTTATCCAGTCGAACTGACGCGCGAATCCTTGCGCCCGGGAACGACTTTTGCCGATCCGCATGGCCATATCCTGATGATCGCGCATTATTCGCCCGATACGGCCGAAGTTCCCGGGGCTTTGTACTCGGTCGATGCTCAGCCCGACGGCACAATTACCCGAAAGCGCTTCTGGCGCGGCAATTTCCTGTTTGATCCAAATATCACCAATGTCGGTGCGGGGTTTAAAGCTTTCAGGCCCATCGTTTGTTCGCGCGGTGAGTCATCCGGAGAGGATGAGAATAGCTCCGGATCGAATTGTCATCAGCTCAATAATGAGGAATTGAACGCTTCATCGGGATTTGTGCCCTATTCGAAAGAACAGCTGGTAGTGAGCGGCGATGAATTCTACGATCGCGTCGAGGCCGCCATTCATCCCAAGCCGCTCTCGATCGATGACTCGATTAAGGAATTGTCGGATGCACTTTTCGAATCGGCCCACAGACGGCTCGAAAATGTCCAGAACGGGGACGACTATATTCGCGAACATGGCCCGTCGCAGATGATTATGCCCAATGGTTATGCGGTTTTCGAGACGACTGGTCCCTGGGAGGATTTCGCGACACCCTCGCGCGATATGCGCCTGCTCATCGCCATGGATGCCGTTTTGAAATTCCCCGATTCGATCATCCGAAATGCCAAGCGCTATAACCTCTCTGAAGAAGAAGCCAAAGCAACCGCCGAGACTGCCCGCGAACGCATGGATCAAAAACTCGCCACTCAGGTCATTGAATATCCCAATTCGGATGGCAAGCCTGTCAAAGTGACGATGCTCGAACTGATACGCCGCGTCGATAATTTCGAGATGGCCTATCATCCGTCGGATTGCAATGAACTGCGCTGGGGTGCGCCCGAGGGGAGTGACGAAATCAAGACCTGTTCACGCCGTGCCTCTGAGCATGAACGCCAGAAAATGCTCGCCATGCGCAAATGGTTCCATCTGCGTGCAAGGCCGCCGAGATAATGTTTTTTAGGCTGTGTACAATCACCGTGTTGAGCATAGCTTAGAGCTTTGAGCTTTGAGCTTTGAGAAAATAACTCCAAGCTCTAAGCTCTAAGCTCAGAGCTTATTAATACTCTCGTTATGCAGAACCTTATTTATATGGGGCTGCGCCTGTTTGGCTGCCGCCAAATACGGCTTGCATTCCGGCTATTGGCTGCGCCAATACGCCTCGTGTGCCGCGCTATTGGCTGCGCCAATACGCACGGCTATGAAAATGAATGCATAATGAATAATGATGAATGAATAATGATGTAGAAGACCTAAAGTCTTTAGATAGTTTCTTTGGTGATGTAAATTACCTTCGGTAATCGGCAGTTAGCAGTTAGCAGTTAGCAGTTAGCAGTTAGCAGTTAGCTAATGTAT
>JAGACY010000243.1 GCA_017613855.1 Pseudomonadota bacterium | reverse complement strand
TTCGAGAATCTCATTCGGTTCGGACGCAAAACAATTGCCACAGTCGTTTCAGTTCAATATATTCCCATCAAGGACAGAGGTGTGCGCCCTCGCAAATTTCAGATGAATAAATGTAAATATGAAGTCACGAGTGTGCCGACATTTTTGTTGAAATATAAATTCAATCCTCCGGATGATGAGAGTGAGTTTGATTTGATGCATAGTGTGTGCATGCATATTGAACCTAATCATGCTTGTGAACCCGGGGCACTGCTTCCCATTTTATATCGAATCTATAAAGATGAAAACGGTGAGCATGTGGATAGTATGCCGTTCCCGCTGCCATTGGATCAAATGGAGTTCTCGGATGATATGATGTATTTTGGATAAGGTGTATATTTATGAGTGCTACAAAAGCATTCCCGCGCGTATTGCCCGAACGCAGATAGGGCAAAGCGCGGGAGGCCGGACGTATGCGCCGGCAGCAACCCGAAGGGTTGTCTGCGCGCATAGGCCGGCACCACTAAGAATCCCCCACAATGACAGATCGATTTTTATGGAGCCACTGAACGAATGGTGCATGCGATTCGCCTGCAAAATCCGTAAGGATTGTGAGATTATCTTCGGGATAATATTCGAGAATGGCGTATGTGAGTGATTCGAGTGCACCTTCGGTTGTAAAAGCATCGAATATAATAATATTTGCTTTTTTTATTTCTTCTTTTTGCTGTGGTGTAATACCGGAAACATCTTTATTTGAGATGCGCATGAATCGCTGCAGCGCGCGTCTTCCTTTGCCGTAATGTCCCCAGAAGAAGAGTATATCGAGTCGTGCAATGAGTGAATATAATGCGTTTTGAGATAATATTTGTCGATAAACTTCGAATAAAGCTTTTTGAGCGAGTCTGTTTTGTTTGGCGTTTTTGACGGTGCCTTCGATGAATCCGGCGACGACTTCAGACCAGATTTTGGCCTGGACGATATCGGGTACGCCAAGCGGTGTTAAGAGATATGAACCAGCGGTTGCGATAGGCCAGCTGATGACATTTCTGAAGAAGTTTCCGCGAATGGCGCTTTTTTCGAAACCGCGCAAAGTATTGTGAATGACGAGGTACAATCCGTTGGTGAAAGCGATTGTCCAGAATTTAATAAATGTGAACCAGAAACCGGACTCGCCAGTGAGGTCGTACGTTCCCCATGGTTGTCCACCGACGGAGAACCATCCCCATGTTTGATCGAAGGCAAATTTGGCAAAAGCGAGAACGGGGACGGACCATCCGGAGAAGAATTCGGAAGCGCAGAGGTTTTCTCGATCGACATTCTTGAGTTCCCAGGCGGTTGGTGACATACCGGATGCGGCGATGACATCGACGATGGCGTTTCGGAAACCGGTCAGGAAGAACCAGATAATGGAGTACCAGAGTCCGAGGGTTGGGGAATCGAGCAGATATGCGAGGCAATAATAGGTAGGAATGAAGCCGAGAACCGCGAGTGTGAGGCTGCGCAGATTGACGTTGAGATATCGCCAGAACCTCGTAGGTGTCAGGTGCTGCGTATCCTCTTGAATCAACGGCATTTGCGTGATTTGTGTGGATGAGAGCAGATACACTGCGGATTTGTCATCGTGGCTGAGTCCATGCTGAATTCGCAGGAGGTTTGCCACGGGCTGAGGCACCATGGAATGGTTGTTCTTTTTGAGAAGTTTTAATGCTTTGGATGTAAATGTTTGGTGTGTCAGTGAATCTTCGTGGATGAAGCCCATTCCGGGGATATTTGAGGACCATCCGACGGCGTCAGATGCGCATCGCATATAGAATGGTTTTTCTTTGATGAAATTGATCAATTTATTAATTTCATCACGACTTTTAGGTGTCAAGCGCCATTCCCTGAACAGGATTTCTACCTGTTCGGCGTTGCCATTGATGAGTGCGGTGAGCAGCTGTGCGAATCGCCGGATTTCGCTGGTATCACGCTGAATTGCATCGACGAGGTTAAAGACTTCTATATCCGTAATATAGGGGTAATAATTGAAGAGTGTATCGATTCCGCGCTGTACGCCTTGTGATAGCGGATGAATAAAGACGATGTACCCTCCGCATTTGGAAAGCAGCGGCAGAACCTCGCTTTCGTTGGTAAAAGCGGAGTCATAATCGAGTTGTTTTTGGGGGGCGATATATTTTTCTGCGCAGAGGGAGGGGGTGAGTTCTTCGTAGACGTGCCGTGCTTCTTCGTAGCGTCTGAAGCATCTGTCCGCTTCCCATGAGGATGAAGGGTCTTTTTCGGCGCGTGCTTTTAGTGTTCTGTATTGATTTTTAAGGTATAGAACGCGTTTGAGTGCGACCGGCCGCATGGACTGGTAGATGAGCTGGCCGAGATGGATGCGGTTTGCCTGGCCTTTTGCCGTGACAGTTTCGATGCTTTCCCATGAGAGCGGCTGCATTTGCAATGCACTGAGCTCCATGAAGTCTTCATTGAATACTTCGAGGCCGGTTTTATTGAAGTTTTCGAGGAGTGCATTGACGGTTGCATGTCGTCTTGCGGCATTTTCCTGCAGTCCATCGAGAAAAGGTTTGAGTTGTTCGGCTTTATCATCGAGGAAGCGGTTGAGCGCTTCGAATTCCCAATCCTGAGGTGGGACGTAGAGATAGTGGAGGCGATGGCATTTGAGTCCGACGCTGAATTCGATACCGATTTGCACGCGGATACCGAGAATTCTTCCTGCATGGAATATTTCTTCGTAGGTTTGTCGGCCTGCGACGTCATAGTAGGCGACAGTGATGCGCGACATCCCTTTAATGAAGGCATCAAGCACGAGTTGTGTCGGGGATTTTCGTCCTTCAGTCATGGAATCGTGGACGTGATCATCCCATCCGAGCTGCATTTGTGAGAGTTCTTCGCCGGTTTCGGGGACTTCGAGAAGATCGAGTTCTCGGAGCAGACGTCGGATGACATTGGCCTGGCCATAGGATGCTCGTGCAAAGTCGCTCATCAGTTCGAGCTGTGCACGTCGATTTCCGCGCATTTTGACGGCATTTTTCATCAATGCGATTTGAACGCGCGCGGTATTGAGGGGCATGGACAGATTTTTGGCATGCCAGACATGGTGCATCAGCACCTGGAGTGCTTCAATTCGTTCGACGTAGCTGTCGGTCAGATTATGTGAAATGAGCTTGATATAAGCTTCGGCAATCGTGAGCCGTCTTTTTGTAATGAGTCTGACAAAACCAGCGGGATGAGATATGGGCCGGAATTTGACGGTTTCGGGTGCAGCAATTTCGGTATTGAGTACTTCGACGAGCCGCCTGACCTCCTGGCTGAATGAGATATAATCGACGAGGCTGTCGAAAATTCGTTTCTTTTTGACTTTAAAGATGGTGTTTTCTTTCATTTTACTTGCCAGATGTGCGAAACACCATACCCCAGCGGTGGTATAAATAGGTATTGTGGATCAGGTGGCAGGAAAATCAAGATTTTGCGCAATTCTTTAGTCATAGAAAGTAACGATTCGGGTGGGGCAGAGTATTCACAAAAAAAACTTGAAAACCACTGATTTTAGATGAAAAAAAAATGCAAAAGCTGATAAGGTAAAATAGCGTGTTATTGTGTGGTATGTCGAAATGGGAGCGTTTTGATGAATAAGCGCGTCGTTGCCAATCGATATGAATTGCTGGATGAAATCGGCCGTGGTGGTATGGCCGTGGTGTATCGTGCGCTTGACACGCGTTTGAATCGCAATGTTGCGTTTAAACTCCTGCATCCATTTTTAGCTTCCCAGGCAGCGAGTTCTGCGAGGTTTTTGCGGGAAGCAGAAGCCATTGCGAAACTTCATCATCCTCATATTGTAGAAATATATGATACGGGATTGGATGAGGAAACGGGATCCCAGTTTATCGTTATGGAGCTTGTCGCGGGGCAGACTCTGAAAGATTTTATTCAGGCGCACAAGACCAAGATCCCGGAAGTTGCCATAGCGATCGGTTGTACACTTTGCGATGCCATTGAGCATGCGCATCAGAGCAATGTCATTCATAGAGATATTAAGCCTGAAAATATTATGTTCTCTGAGGATGGCGTTGTCAAACTGATGGATTTTGGCATAGCGCGCATCCTGGATGCGGATAGGATGACAGCTTCGGGGAGTCTTGTTGGTTCCCCCGCGCACATGTCACCAGAGATTATTGAGGGGCAATCGTATACTTTTTCATGTGATATATTTTCTTTAGGTACAGTCATTTATTATTGTCTGACGAATGAATTGCCTTTTCAGGGGACGACGCCGATGTCGGTTTTCAAGGCGATTCTGGACAATCAATATACTCAGCCGAGCCGTTTGAATGCGACCATTCCCAAGCGCATCGACCGAATGATTGCCAAATGTCTGCAAACCAATCCCGAAGAAAGATATCAGACAGCCTCCGAGCTTAAGGATGAATTGGTTGCCATTCTGAAAGAGGTACGTTTAGAGAATTATGATGAGATTGCGTCACTTTATTATCGCGATCCCAAACAATTCAATGAAGATTATCTTCCGAAAGTGACTGAAGTATTGAATCATTCGGCTCAGCTTGCAGTCCAGGAAAAGCATCTTTCGCAGGCATTGGAAAAGCTCAATACGGTTTTGGAATATGATCCGGATGATTTGAAAGCCAATGCATTACTGAGAAAACTCCGTACCGGCGATATTCACAAGAAGCGCATGATTATCGGTGGTATTGCTGCTCTGGTTTCGACCCTGATTGTACTTGGGATTTTTGTGGTTCCGTGGCATGCTCTCTTTTCTGCATCCACAGTCGAACCAGAACCTGCCCAAGCGGTTGAAACATCCAATGCTTCTGAAGAAGGACAATTGCTTGCAGACAGCAGGACTGTGCAGCCAACAACCGGTGAATTACCGATTGCCGATTTGAATCAACCTGACCGAAATCGGGATGATTCGGATGAACCTTCAAAGCCATCGGAATTACAGCCGGTAGCTGAGACACAGCCGGTAGCCGAGACACAGCCGGTAGCTGAGACACAGCCGGTAGCTGAGACACAGCCGGTAGCCGAGACACAGCCGGTAGCTGAGACACAGCCGGTAGCCGAGTCACAGCCTACGAAGTCAGAATCTGAATTAACAGCAAAAACTGCTATACCGGACGTGCCATCGACTGGCAGTCAGGACAACAAAACAGAGCGCTCCAAGAACCAGCGCAAAACTCCCAAGAAAACGCATGAGACATTGGAGAACAACGCGGTTGGCTATGCTCCGAGCGAAGTGACTGAAACGACTCATGAGACGACAGTCGAAACGCAGCCTGCTGTCGAGGAGAAACCACAAAAGCCTGTAATTCATGTGATTCAGCCGGTTTTTCCGCGCGTTGCTTATGCCACGATTGAGGGGAAGCGTTACAATCCCAATGATGGTGATATTGCCATTGATCTGCCAGAGGGGACGTATACTATGACGGTGACGTGTGACACCCGATGTGTCGAACAGACCGTCACGCTCAATGTGTCGGCCCAGGATGCCAAAACTCCTAAGGAAACCATTACCCTCGCTTGGGCAGACGCTTCTTTGAGCGTCAATGCTTCCAACAGTGAAGATGTTTATTTCATTGCGGTTCGTCTCAATGAAAAAGGCGAATTTACGCAGCAGATAGAATATCCCCTTCCCAACAAGCCCATTTATTACAAAGGCTTTACTCCACTTGGGAATAAGCCCATTCGAGTAGAAGTCTATGCCATCCCCAAATCGAAGCAACTCAAGGGGATAACGAAGTCGATTCTCGAAAGGGAAAAAACGGCCTCTTCGCGCGTGGAGCTTTTACCCGGGGATGATAGGGGCATTACTTTATAATGCGGAATTCGGAATGCGGAATGCGGAATTGGGGTGCAGTTCATCCCCGCGTCGGGGGACGGCGTTCGAGAGGCGCCTATGGCGCTGACTCGAACGCCTTTCCCCCGAACCCCCTTGAACGGTGTGATAAGATGAAAAGCCGAACGTGAAACGACATCGTGTCGTACACGTTCGGGCGGCGACTTCGTGTCGCCGCTCATATAGGGAATACATGCAGTCATCCACAGTTCACTTCCTATCCACGTTTGTTTAACACAGCCATGTGTAATTGGGATGCAAAACTAAGGGGGAAGTCTGAAGCTTAGGGAGAATGGCATTCTGAATGCGAAATGCGGAATTGAGTTTGCTAGAATCCCCAGAGTACATGCATGTTTAATTGCACAGGTGCATGTGAGAGGCCGAAAACCTTTTCAAAATCATCGGAAATGGGGAAACGAACTCCAAGGCCGAATTGTGTTGTTCTGAGTGTGGCGTTGGGTTCAAAGAATGGTGCAAAGGAAAGCCCAATTCCAGCGTGGGTTTGGAAGATCCCTGCCCGGTGAGCAGCTATGAAGCTCTTTACGACGAGCTCTGCATAAATCGCGGGCAACCGTGAAGGCAAATGTACCTCGAGCATGACGGCAACATCAAAAGCCCCCAGATGCTGTCCCGTGATCACCTGTTGGTGATGGGCATATTCAAAAGGAATATCGAAGGCATAAAACCAGGATAAGCCGAGTTTTGCATGAAGTGAGAGGTATTGACTGGGCAACCATCCGAGTCCGAGTGCAACTTCGAGTTCGTACCCGTGCAGTGTGTGTTCATGGTTATCCGTGAACGTGGGCATGTTCTGGGTTGCCGAGAGTTCAAGGAGTGTGGGCTGAACAGGTTCAGCTTGAGCATGGCTGTAACAACAGAAAAAAAAGAACACCGACAGAATGACACAAGAGAATCTGTCGGTGTTCATGTGAAGATGAGGTGTAATCACAGGGTTACAGCAATACGGCGAAAAGCACGATGACGATGATGATCAAAATAATAATGGCACTTACCATAATGGCGACTAATTGATTTTCGCCAGTAAATAGGGCCACGATTTTATTGGTCAACCCCAAAGAGCCAGATGTTGGCAGAACCGGATTTGTAATGAGCGTTGGTTTGGTTCCAATATTGCGCTCATCCTCGATTTCCTTAGCAATTTCCTGAAGCTCGAGGTTGAGTGCATGACCGTCCGGAAAGCGCTTGGCGGGTTGTTTTTCCATGCATTTGTAGATGCATTTGATGAGGCGCTCGGGTGGACAATATCCGGGGCGTGGGTTGCAGGGGGGTGTTTCTGAGTGAACCTGGGCGTACATGACATCCATGGGTGAACCATTGGGGCTGTCGAAGGGGAGACGCCCAGAAATCGCCTGAAACATCATGACACCAAGTGCATAGACGTCGACGGCGGCGGTAATATCATCGAGCCCCATGGCTTGTTCCGGGCTCATGTAATGTGGGGTACCGAAAGCGATACCAGCCATGGTCAGTTTTTTGGAAGCTCCCTGTAAACGTGCGAACCCGAAGTCGAGGATTTTAACGTGTTCGACGCCATCATCATCTTTAAGCATAAAGATGTTTTCGGGCTTAAGGTCACGGTGGAATACGCCATGTTTATGCGCCTCACCCAGGCCGGATGCCATTTCGCTGAACCAACGCACCAAAGTTGCAAGTGGTGGTACTTCCTTGTGAAGGACATCGAACATGGTCCGTCCGACAAGGAGTTCCATAGCCATAAAGAGCGTATTATGTTTTTCGTCGGGGGCACATCCATACATTTTGACGATGTTTGGATGGTTGAGTGCTGAAACGACCTCAGCTTCACGGAAGAACCTGTCTTTAAGGGTTTCGTCTTCCATGTATTCGCTTTTGAGGATTTTCAACGCGACGATCTGGTTTGTATATTTTTGCTTGGCTCTGAATATTTTGCCCATGCCGCCCTCACCGATGAGGGACAGCAGGATGTACTTCCCATCGATGATGTCGCCGAGCATTTCATCGTTTTTGGATTTGCGCAGTTCTTCAGCGTCGACATAAAAGCGATGGCACTTCGGACATTCCTGAGCCAGTTCACCTTGTTCAAAACATTTTGGACATACAGCCATGTTAAATTCCCGTAAAAAAATCGGCTCTCCTGAGGGCATTTCGCTGGAATTTGTTTTTAGTGGAAGCATGAGATTTTGCGGTTGATTTAAGCGCATTTATCGCACATGCTACATAAAAACTGTCGAAAAGAACTCCTCATGATTTGAATGATTCAATAAAGCCAAAACACAATATAGGCCGTTGGGCATAGTTCGCCCATACATTTTTATATTACGACGATTCGCAAATATTGGCAATTGTTTAATGATAATGCGGAATGCGGAATTCGGAATGCGGAATTGAGTTTACAAAAACTCAAGGAAGAGTCTGAAGCTTAGGGAGAATTGCGTTCTTAATTCGGAATGCGGAATTCGGAATGCGGAATTGAGTTTACAAAAACTCAAGGAAGAGTC
>JAGACY010000242.1 GCA_017613855.1 Pseudomonadota bacterium | reverse complement strand
GTATGCTGTATTTCAACCTTTGGCAGACGCCATACCACGAGCGCAATGACAGCAATAATAATTGCTATGGGGAGAATATTCATGACAAAATCTGGCATAAACCTGTGACTCCTCTCATTTGAGTGCACAATCCTTGACCCAAAGAAGCACAAATCGCCCCCTGCTGCTGCGCACAGTTGTTCGCTACCTGTCGTGAGCCGTGTTGCGCGTCCAAGTCAAAAAGTAAACGAAATAAGAATTCAGATTTGATTCAGCGTGTCTTATTCCGGGGATTTCAGCTCTCGCAAAATCACCGACACATCCAATCTGAAGCCGGGGTACCGCATATATCTTACATGAAAAAAACAGTACCACCGCCGGCCGGGCATTTCTCTCATGGAAAGCACCCGGACACACAACTCCATCCTTAGAGTTGCAAATGTTCGTCTTGCATACGAGACTTTACAAAAGAAAGGCGCATGCTCATCCAAAAGATCAGCCGCGCCCATCCATCAATTATTTGGAAGCATTCTCATGAAGTGCCTGTGCTTCTTCGGCATCGTAATACAGAATGCGCTGGCAATTCTGGCAGCATTCGAGAGAATTCTGCCGCTGGAGAACGATAAAAGCCTGAGGCTGCAATCTCATGTGGCACCCGGTACACGTTCCGCCTGAGGCCGAAACGACAGCGACACCGGAGCGTTTACTGCGAATGAAACGATAACGTGCCAGTACCTGTGGCTGAATGCCTTTGGCAACTTCATTGGCTTTTGCCTGAAGTTCAGCGACCCTGCCTTCGATCGAAGCAGCAGCCTCATCCACTTCCTTGCGATTGGTTTCGATTTCGGCCTGCAAGTTGTCGTATTCAGCTTTATGCTTGGCATTTTGTTCTTCGGCATTTGCCAAAGCCGTACGGAGATGCTCAATTTCACCTTCGACCTGAACGATGACTTTTTTGAAATTCTCGGCTTCCCGTTCAAGGGCGGCATAATCGCGGGAATTTGTCACAGCATTCAATTTGGTGTGTGCATGTTCCTGGCCTTTTTTGGCCTCTTCGAGTTCGTCTTTCTTATTTTCAAGAAGTTTCCGAGTTTCTTCGAGGCTTTCAGTCTGACGCGTCAGCGTTTGTTCCAGATCCAAAAGCATGTCGGTATCCGCTTCGACTTTTTCACGTCTTTTTTCGACATCAAGTCGGAGTGCTTCCTGGGCAAGATCGAGTTTCTGAAGCTCGATCAACATTTCAAGCTGTTTTTTCAATCCAACTTCTCCGAGCACAAATAAAAACGGCCCGCTGCATAGTCTGCAGCGAGCCATTTAGATAGAAATACATTTTTTAGAGATGGAACAGGTTATCACGCCAACCAATTGTGTGATATCTTGTCGCATCCAAAACCCCTCAAAGCAATGGGCCCACAGGGACTTGAACCCCGAACCCGCTGATTATGAGTCAGCTGCTCTAACCGATTGAGCTATAGGCCCCGAACCATAAATGAGGCTACCACCAGCCTCACGCCCCCGTATAACTTCATTGGTGGATTCTGTAAAGTACTTTTGCTCATTTTTGTTTTGTGGTAAACGCCTCAAACGTTTGCATCCGCCTTTGGAACGCAAACGATTCAATGACGCCTTTTTTTGGCCAAATCCAAGAAGAATCATGCGACTAGAAATTGAAAAAACCATCGACATGCTGCGTCCAATGCTTCAGGCAGACGGCGGCGATGTCTCATTCGTCGATTATTTTAACCGCATCGTCTATGTCAAGCTAACTGGCGCATGCGAAGGCTGTCCCCATGCGAATGTCACCATAAAAAATGGGATTGAAGCCAAGCTTATTGAACAATTTCCGGAAGAAGTCCGGGAAGTTCGGGACATGACTTTTGAAGATCTCGACCTGTAATTGAACAAGGCGCATCGTATGGCAAAGCCATAGATGCGCGGCGCGAAGCGTATCGGGCAAAGCCCGATAGCACGCGCCCCCCCAACAAATACCCGCATACGGATTTGTTGTTTTAAAGGCTATGCTCGCTGGGGCGACCACAGTGGGGCGCCCCTACGCTCGCCATCATCTTGGTTCTCTTGGGCTATGCTCGCTGGGGCGACCACATTGGGTCGCCCCTACGCTCGCCATGCATAATTCCCATAGGTATACATTTTTATTGACAGACGTTCCCCGGAACATCTCCTTTCCCCTAAAGACTAACTCAAATGAAAGATCAGGCTCTCCACATTACCAATGCGATTCTATTTGACGAAGACATGGCGCTAAAAGGTGACCGTGAAGTTCGCGAAGTTCATGTCGAAGACAACATCATTACCGTTACGATTGCCGTCGAAGAAGCCAACGATGTCAAAACGCGCTATGCCATGGAAGATGCCATTCGGGATGCCATTCAGGAGCAGATTCCCGGCACGCATGTACGCATCATCTCGCTGGCCATTGATGGCGAGGATGAGCCGCAGGCAGCATGTGCACACGGGCACAGCACTGCATCGGAATTGCCGCCCAAAAAGCCGATTCCCGGTGTCAAGCGTGTGTGGCTCGTCTGTTCAGCCAAAGGCGGCGTCGGCAAGAGCACTGTGGCGCTCAATACAGCCCTTGCACTCAAAGCGCAGGGACATACGGTAGGTCTGCTCGATCTTGATCTTTATGGTCCAAGTATTCCCGCACTTGTCGGAAGCGACCTGCCTCCCATCGTCGTCGGCAATCTCATTGTTCCGCCCGAGATTCATGGTCTCAATGTGCTCAGCATTGGCTTTATGATCGAAAAAGATCAGCCTCTGATGTGGCGCGGCCCCATGGTTGCCGGTGTCATCAACCAACTGCTTTGGGAAGTCGACTGGTCGGGCAATGATGATCTCGTCATCGATATGCCACCGGGGACGGGTGATACCTATCTCTCGATACTGCAATCCATTCAAGTCGATGCAGCCATCATTGTGACCACGCCATCCGAACTTGCTCTCGCTGATGTTCGACGCGGTGTTGCTGTTTTTGAACCATACGGCGTCAAGATTGCCGGTGTCGTTGAAAATATGGCCACATACGACTGGGAAGGCCGTGAATCGGTTCTCCGCCTTCTGGATGATGTCAAGGTTCTCGATGATAAATCGCAGAAATCTATCGACAGAATCAGAAAAATTCTGGACACCACGCGTACCATTCACATTTTCGGCACACATACACAAGCTTTGTGCGACGAAATCAAACTTCCGCTGATTGCGTCCATTCCTTTGGACATTGCGCTGCAAAATGACAATGATTCGGGAACGCCCTACATGCTCAATCCCAAAAAGAAAAACATTCAGGCTTCTTTCGAAACCATTGCCAAATTCCTCTGCGACATGGCGTAATCCAAGCGACTCCCTATTCTTTCCGACATATAGGTTGCACATCTTAGACCGTGGGTTTTGCCCACGGCTATTCTTTACGAATGAGTCGTTATTTCGTGGAAAATAGCGTTATTATTCTTCATTATCTGTAAGTTGTGCAGCACACCCCTTCACAAGAATTGTTACTTTTTCAATCCTTTTTCACTTGATCAAGCGGCCAAAAAATCCCATATAAATATTATCGCTAATTGCATGTTGTTGGTGAGGTACCCCATGAGCGTCGGCGAAAACATAAAAAAAATACGAGAAAGCAAATCGATAAGTCTTGAACGTTTTGCCGAATTGACCGGCATTTCGCTCAGCAGCTGCCAAGGGATCGAGGCAGGCCAACGGGCTTTGAACTCTTCAGAGGTTCAGTCTATTTGCCGAGTACTTGATATCAGCTTTGAAATGCTCGTCACAGCACCATCCTCCGAAACGCTCGCAGAGGAGGAGTCGATGGTCATGCCTGTCGATGAATTGCAGAACCTGCTTGGCAAAATGAGAGAGTAACGCCTGCTGCATTTTCTGTCTGTTTTTCAGCAATTTCAGAGATCTGTCTATTCATGTGCGTTCCGGTGTGAAAGATCCGATCGTGTGATCGATTTTTCATGTCATCACGATGGGTGGGCAGATTTTTTTATGCGATCCATCACCCTAAATCATGAGACGAGCCAGATTTTGTGGTCCTCACCAAAGGGGCAAGCTATACATTGGGAATGAGAATCTTTTTTGCCATACATCTGTGGCAAATTTGGAAATCACATTCTGTTAATGCGGAATTGAATGACAATGCCTATGGTTTAGTCTGAAGCTAAAGGTGAATTCGTTTATTAATGCGGAATGCGGAATGCGGAATGCGGAATGCGGAATGCGGAATGCGGAATGCGGAATTGGGATGCAAAACTCAAGGAAAAGCCTGAAGCTAAGGGGGAATGACTTTCGTAATGCGGAATGCGGAATGCGGAATGCGGAATTGGGATGCAAAACTCAAGGGCAACTCTAAAGCTAAAATTTCATTCTTTAGGAATTAACTTGAGAATGCTCTAACTGCTCACTGCTCACTGCTCACT
>JAGACY010000241.1 GCA_017613855.1 Pseudomonadota bacterium | reverse complement strand
GATTTGTCACAGTAAATCAGGTGATTGTCATGACAGGACGGGGTATAGCTATTGATATCGCAGCGCTCATATTCATCCGTGACGATTTTGGTACATGTCAGCGTTGACGCATCGCAATCATGGTCGCACGAAATAAAATCCTCGCCTGTTTTCCAGAAATAACCATTCTCGAATTCAGTGCAAACGGCATCGTAAAGACGTGCATGAGCCCATCCCGTGCCGCATTGTTTCCGGCTGTTTCCAAGTTCAGCCTTGGTACAGGGATACAGGCATTCCGTTTTGCCGTTTTCCAAAGCGCACATGGTATCCTTGGCTTCCTCATTGCAGTCTCCGATATCATACTCTGACCAATGGCAATAGATATAATTCGAGCCATCGCAGAACTCCGGATCGGTATCCGCATTACACGATTGGCCTTCATGTTCATTGAGTTTAATGCATTTTCCGGTATCGGCATCGCAGCCCCGTTTACAATACTCATTCACGGTATCGTCATTTTCCCAATGTTTGACGCCGCCTGTATCGACGCAGCTGTATTGCACTTCGTAGTCTTGGCTTTCGCAAACCGGCTTGGTATCTCCGACATGCTTGCAGGGCAGAATGCAAGCAGGTTCGGCGTCATCAGCCCCTTCATTCATCATTGCGCAGGTTGCCCCCGCGCCGAGCTGCTCCTCGCAATCGTAAGCGGTGTAATCAAACCAGCAATACAGGCGATATTTGCCGTCACATTTGGAATCTGTACTTATGTTGCAGCTTTGACCCTCAAGTTCGTGAATCGTGATACACTCTCCGGTCTTTTCGGTACATCCGTGAATGCAGTGCTCATCGACTTCTGGTGTCCAGAAGTAGCGGCCATCACCGGCTTTCAGGCAATTGCGGCCCTGGCTATAGATTTCGTCATTATCATTTTTTACGCATAGTAAATTTTGTTTCTTATAATCTGCTTCGGTACAGGGCTCAAAACAACCGTTATTTTCACCGCTGGCTACACAAATCCGATTCTCCTCGCGACAATCATGCGCAATAACACTCGGAGAAAAATAGCCAGAACAGCCGGCTTCGACATCATTCAGGCAATTAAACTGATAATCCTGCGAACAGTATCGATCATCATCCGGATGAATTTTTCCACGGCATGTACCGTCCTGACATCCATTCTGGCAGGTTTCGGAATGTGCTAACAGATAATACTCCGGACCGACACCATAGTAATTTTTGACACACTCGAAGTAAACGGATTGATTGGAACCCTGACATTCGGAATAGACGATTTTTCCCAGATCTTCTGCGGCGCACGGAACGACACAATGGAACGAATCGTCATTCGTCTGGGCACACTGGCCGCTGCCACACGAGAGCAAAATCTTGTTCCTGCTCTCAAATTCACAGCCTACGACGTAACCTTCGTAAGCACAATAATCGGTACTGTCTGTACATTTTTCATGGATAGATCCCGAATAGTCATTACATTTTCCTGTTTTGACATCACATCCGTTCAATCGGCAGGAATCAGAGTTAGTCACTGTCCAATAACCATCGATGCATTCTTCGGTCACTGAATCGTAAGGATAATTGTAACTACCGCCACTGCGATAACTGTCGCCCTGTACACATCGGTAGCGTTCGCTGTCTTTACTTGCATCACAGGATTCTCTGTCCGGATCATAGCAATTCTGAGAATTCTCATCACAAACCAGTTCGTGCGTGATGCATTTTCCCGTATATTCATTGCATGCGGAACAGCCTGTCTTTTCGTCCTGTACCCAGTAAAAACCATCCTCAATTTTACGGCAGGTCTCTGTGACAGACGCTAAAGACACATCGTAATCATCGTAATGACAATAATTGCGCGTCACTCCTTCGAGCGCTTTGCTGCAGGATTTCGCGCACCTGGCCTTGTCCTCATAGACGACACAGGTGTCTACACCACAAGTTGTGGCATTCCAATGATATTTATCAAACCAGTCCTTTGTACAGGAATAGGCGATATTGCGTTCGCAAAACTCTTTGTCATTCGCAGAACATCCCTGGGTAAAACCTGAATACTGCGGGGCACATTTGCCTTCACTGCAAAACTCATTTTCCGGACAATCTTTATAATTATAATAATCATCTTCCTCTTTTTGTATATCTACAATGACATTGTGATGATCATCCGATTCGGCACAACGGGCTTTTACATAAGCATCAATCCCCCAACAATAATTGGAATAATCGGAAGAGGAAGCAGATGCCTGGCAGGGTGTATAACAATTGGGCACACCATCTACGGTGGTACAGATATTATCTCCGCAGGGTCTGCTCTCCAATTTGAAACTCTCATAATCACATGAAATGAGTACGTTGCCGACGCACTGGGGCTTGTCTATCGTTGGGGTGCAGGGCAGGTTGGAGGGTGCTTTGCACTCCCCGTAATGACAGGCCAGGCCAAGGGAGGAACAGTCCGTTTGTACGACTTTGCCATCCTTGCAGCTCAGGCGGATATTGTCGTAACAATAAGGCACCATCACATCGTCATTGCAGGTTTCGGGGATGGTTGGTTAGGTGCCCGAAGGGGGATTGCCGCCGGAAGGCACGCCGGGTGTGTTGGTTCCCTGCACACATTTGCCTGCTTTGCATGTCTCACCATTCTGGCACGGTATCGTCGAAAGCTGTCCATCTGTACAAATGGTGTAACCAAGGTCCCGGCACTCGGAAACATAATCATCGTCATTGCAGATGCGTTCTCCGGGCTGTATGGGCGTGCAGGCTCCGTCTGTGCATTTCTGATCGGATGGGCAGCTTCTCGTCACCACCACCCTTTCTTCACATACTTCATACGAAATCACACCAACACACGTTGGCTTAAAATCAGTGACAGAGCATGAGGTCACTTTCTCTTTGTCCGGATTGGATCCGTTCTCACCGCATCCGCAAACCGCAATGACTCCCAAACACACTGCCAATGATACTATCTGCCGCAATTGCATAACCCTTCTCCCGGGGGGATAGAGATGATGATGCCCCCTGCAAAAATGTTGTTTAGATTAAGGCTTGCTCGAATAATAAAAAAAGGCCGACTGTATTGGCGCAGCCAATAGGTCGGCCCAGGCATGGCGTATTGGCGCACAGCGGCAATAGCCATGCGCCATAAATCAGTCATTTGTCAAGATGTTCCGCAAAACATCTCGGTGAGATAGTCTAATCCTCGCGTCGTCGTCTTGCAATCGCCCCGAGCCCCAAAATGCCTAAAAGCAATGCCATTGGGGTACCGGCAGGCGTAAGCGGTGTCGATGAACAGTCAGATCCGCTCGAAGTTTTGGATTTTGCCTGCTCTGGATTTTCGGGATTCTGTGTTGGATTGGGATTTTCGGGATCCTGCTGCGGGTTGGGATTTTCGGGATCCTGCTGCGGGTTGGGATTTTCGGGATCCTGCTGCGGATTGGGATTTTCGGGATCCTGCTGCGGATTGGGATTTTCGGGATCCTGCGGTGGATTGGGATTTTCTGGATCCTGTGGTGGATTGGGATTTTCTGGATCCTGTGGCGGATTGGGATTTTCTGGATCCTGCGGTGGATTGGGATTTTCCGGATTTTCTGGTGAACTCTTGCATCCTTCATCCGAGAGGCATGCAGGATCATCGCAGTCAGTCAGCCCGTTATCGTCATCATCGGCTTTATTGTTGCAAATCTCGAGGGGGGTTCCGCCGGCGGTTTCGCACATGCCAAAATCAATGGTACAATCCTTGTTGCAGAGAACATTGCCGCCAATATATTGGCTGTTCCAATCGGCGCAGGCTGTTTTGTTATCGGCGAATGACGTTTGATCGCATTGTTCGCCATCGTTCAGGACGCCATTGCCGCATGGTGCTTCAAGCGCGGTGCAGCCGGAGGTTATAATGGTCTTGCAGTCCGTCGAACACATCAAGGTTCCCGTCGATCCTGCGCCCACGAGTTTTTCGCAGCTGTTGCTGCTCGTCGGGAATTTGTCGCCCTCGGCGCTGTGATCGCAAACCTCGCCAACCTTGCCGTTGACCGATCCGTTGCCGCACCAGGACACACAGGATGACGTGTCATATTCACAGGTATTGGTGCAGGTCACGGAGCCCTTTTCGTACAGATCGGGGAACAGGGTATTGCAGGACTTTTTATTGCCCGAGAATTTTGTGCCGTCACAGAGTTCGCCATCGTCGATCTTGTTGTTGCCGCAGGTACCGGCAGATGGGGCTTCCTGGCAAAGTTTATAGTTGATGGTGCAGTTGGCATTGCAAGTGACTTCGCCTTTGATGTAGCTCGCATCCAAATCGGCACAGGCCGTTTTATTGTTTGGAAATACCGAGCCATCGCATTCTTCGCCGCTATCGATCTTACCATTGCCGCAGGAGTCGAGCTTGGAGCATCCTGAGGTGTCGATGGACAAGCAATTTTCGGCACATTTTAAGGTTCCCGTCGATCCTGCGCCCACGACTTTTTCACAGGTGTTGGAACTCGTTGGGAATTTGTCGCCGTTGGCGCTGTGATCGCACGCTTCACCTTTGGTTCCATTGACAGAACCATTCCCGCAGTAGGCCACGCATGCAGTCGTGTCATAAGTGCATGAATTCGTGCAGGTAACCTGTCCGCCCGAATAAAGGTCGGGGAACAGGGTCTTGCAGGCATAGCGATTGTTGAGGAATTTCGTGCCGTCGCAGACTTCATCCCCGTTGACGACACCATCCCCGCATTCGCTGCTGCCGGCAACACATGAGCTGTAGTCGATGGTGCAGTCTTTTTTGCAGGAGACATTGCCCGAAGTATATTTGGAATCCCATTGCGCGCAGGTCTTCTTGTCACCTTCAAACTTCATCTGATCGCACGATTCACCGGAATCTATAATGCCATTGCCGCAAAAGTCGGCTTTGGTGCACTTGCTGTAATTGATGGTGCAGTCTGAGTTGCACGAGACATTTCCCGAGGAGTACTGCGAAGAATTCCATTGTGCGCAGGTCGTTTTGTTATCCTGGTATTTGGAACCGTCGCACTGTTCACCGTCATTGAGAACGCCGTTGCCGCAGTTTTTGCAGGCAGGATCTTTGTCATCTGTATAGCCATTGTTATCGTCGTCGAGCCCATTGCCGCAGATTTCCTTGTATTGAGTGGCAATCTCGGGGGCGATACCGATGATCCAGTCGTAATAATCCATGACCGAAGTGGCGACATTGAATCCGCGGCATTGGGCATCCCCGTAGCTCGTGACGCCGACGACGTAGCGTTTGCCGCCGACGGTATAGTATGTGGGGCCGCCCGAATCGCCGTTGCATTGTCCGCCTTCGGCAATTGGGGCATAGATCGTCCCGTATGGAATGGTTATGCTTCTGGTTTCGTTGGCTTCGCCATACATCGAGCAATAAAATGGAACAGGATGGCATCCTTTGATTTTCACTTCACCAACATAACAGCCATTGGTCGAATCCGAAGGATTAAACGCACCGCAGTAGGCCGTCGTTGGCAGACTCATCGTGGTTTTGGTACCGCTGTCGCCATTTTCATCATAACCAAATCCGCTGGTTTCCATGTTGGCTGGTAAATCTTTCGAATTAAAAGCGAGCCATTTGGGCAGTGGTAATACGGGCTCGGCAATTTTGGCGTCAATGGGGGATTTTAGTTTAATGAGGGCAATGTCATCGCCATCCGAATAATCATCATAGCCTTCGTGTGGATAGATATATTGGGTGCCTGCAATCTCGAAGGGTTCAAGCGCAGTTTCCTTATTGCCGACGCCGATGAGCAAGTCTTTGTTTTCGCTTTCATCGCCACTCACACAGTGTGCGGCCGTCAGAACCCACTGGGGATGGATGAGTGTGCCTGTGCAGAAGGAACTTCCCGAAACGGCTTCTTTGTTAGAAAGGGATTTTTCGATGCCAGCAGAATCACAGCCGGTACCAGAGGTATTGCATTCATTCACGCATTCTGCTTCATTCTCTACGACGTAAACCAGCGTAGTTCCCACTTTAGTACATTTCTCTGTATAAAGCGTTCCTCCCCACGAGGTAGATTCACAGTTCTTGCGCGTTTTTCCCTCTTGCGTGCATGTCGTCGTACAATAGGAATCCTCTAGCGATAGAACACACGAGTCGTAGCCGTAATAATCATAGCACTCATCCATCTCGTCTTCGTCGCATAACACATACGGGCTTGATCCGCTGGCGTCACAATTCGTCCCTGCCGCATTGCATTTGTTGTTGCAAAAGAGCGGTGTAGAACTCTCATCCAAAGTCCAGACCAGTGTACCATCGTAGTCCGTACATACTTGATTGAACGCGACGAAACTATAACCGACGTCAGAACAAGCCGAGCGTGTTTTCCCCTCGGATGAACACTTCTCAAAGCACTCTTCATTTCCTTCCTCAGTAATGCAGGTCCACTGAGAACCAAACTCAGATTGGCAATAGTTGACACCTCCTTCATCACATACCGTTGGGTTTTCGAAATCTGAAGATGAACCCAAATTAAACAATGACACGGTATAAGGTTCGTCGGTTGCCAGCGTACCATAAAGAATGCCATGGCCATGCGAAATCAAATCATTCTTCTGCTCAGGCGCGTCGGTCTCATTGCAGGCAGCAAATAAAACGCATAAAATAGCTGAAAATAAAAGTTCCTTTTTCATGTGTTGTTTCCTTTCGAAAATGAAAAAGCAATCTCAGGGAATAGAGTCGAAAAAACTATTCCATGTCTTGTATTATGAATAATATTTATCATCCGCTTCGGGTTTTAGAATAAATCCTTGGCATTGCTATTCGACGATGCATTAGCAAATGTCCATTGCAAATTAAAGGAAAAAAAAGCTTATTTTGTATGGATAATTGTAAACAGATCTAATGTAGGCATGTGTTGTATATGTCGTATATGTAGTTTTAGATCTATTATCAAAAAATTAGGTTCTGTTATACAAGCATAGACAGGTTGTTTGTCGATCATGGCCATTCAGGCCTGGAGCTTAGAGTTTGGCGCCGCAATGGCGATTGTCTGCAAACAAGAAGAATATCTCTCGTACAGCAGATCTGATTATATCCATATTATGATGAAATGGCCGTTATGAATTTTGCTTTCGTCTTTTTATTAAAGCCCCCAGGCCAAGCATGCCAAGAAAGACTGCAAGGGGCGTATTGACTGGGCTGAGTGGTGCCGAATTACAGTCGGAATCAGAATAGTGGGCATTTGCAGGAGGAACGGTGCCGGAACAGCTTTCAGAATGGGTACATTCCTCATCATCGCAGTCGATGTGCCCATCGCCATTGTCATCGATTTGGTTGTCACAGATTTCGGTGCCACTCGTCGAGCAGGTTTCATAATTGATGGTGCAGTTGGGATGACATGTGACGGTGCCGGATTTAAAGACCTTCATCCAGTCATTGCATTGGGTTTTTCCCGAAAGAAAAGATGTTCCATCGCATTGTTCATAACCATCGACGATGCCATTGCCGCATTCTGCTTCGGCTTTACAGATTTCATCGGTAGCACAGGCAGAATCATAACAATCGATGAGGCCATTGTCGTCATCATCGACAAGATTGTCGCAGATTTCGTCGGTTATCGTCGGGTCTTTGCTGCATTTGCTGTAATCCAGCTCACACGAGGAGGTGCAGCTCACGCGGCCCGAGGCATATTGGCTGTCCCATGCGCTGCAGAGCGTTCTGTTTTCCAGGAATGAAGTGGTATCACAGAGTTCTGTCCCATTGACGATGTTATCGCCGCAGCTGTTGAGCAAAGTGCAATCACTCAGATCAAGCGTGCAGTTGGTGTTGCATTTGAGATTTCCCGAGGCGTACATGCTGTCCCAGGCTGCACAGGTGGTTCTGTTGCCGGGGAAGGCTGGCCCGTCGCATTGTTCAGCATTGTTGACGATATGGTCGCCGCAAAAAGCAGGTTCGGAACATCCTGCGGTAATGATGGATAGACAATCGTCCGCACAAATCAAAGTTCCTGTCGAACCCGCTCCGACGACTTTTTCACATGTATTGGTACTGCTCGTAAACTTATCTGTCGCGCCGTGGTCACATACTTCCCCTTTGGAAACATTGACAGAACCGTTGCCGCAAAGCGAAACACAGGCGGAGGTGTCGTATTCACAGTTGTCGTTGCATGTCACCTGGCCGCTCGAATAGAGATCGGGAAACAGGGTTTTGCAGGAATATTGCTTGTTGATGTATTTGGTTCCGTCGCAAACTTCGCCTTCGTCGAGAACACCATTGCCGCAAGTGCCGACTTCACACATACTGTCATTGATGGTGCAGTTGGCATTGCACGAGAGGACGCCTTTTGCATAGATGTGGTCATAGTCGTAGCATTTGTTTTTGCCGCCGGGAAATGCATTGCCGTCGCATTTCTCGCCTTCGTTGATGATGCCATTGCCGCAGGATAAAGGCTTGGAGCAGTCAGAGGTATCTATCTGGGTACATCCGCTGACGCATTTGAGTGTCCCCTTTGAACCCAATCCGACGAGCGTTTCGCAGGTTTCACCGCCAAATTTATCGCCATCACACACTTCGCCGACTTTCTTATTCAGCGAACCATTGCCGCACCATGCCACACAATTGCGCGTGTCATATTTGCATTTGTTCGTGCATTGTACTTTTCCGGATTCGTACAGCTCCGGGAAAATAGAATTGCATGAAGTCAGGTTCTTATAAAATTTGCTGCCATCGCAATTTTCATCGCCTTCGACAACACTATCGCCGCATTTGGCATCGGCTCGACAGTCCGAGATATCAATTTCACATCTGGAGGTACATTTGAGATCGCCTGAAGTATAGCCACTGTCAAAATCGATGCAGGTCTTCATGCCATTCAAAAATACAGATCCGTCGCATTCCTCGTTATCTTTGAGTTTGCCGTCGCCGCAATAGTCGTAGCGTACACAATTATCGAAGTTGACGGAACAGTCCTTGTTGCACGAGACGTTGCCGCCAGAATAGAGCATGCTGTCCCATTCGGCACACGTTTTCCGATCACCGCTAAAATGCGTGCCGTCGCAGGTTTCGCCCACATTGACAATGCCATTGCCGCAGAACAGACAGGCAGGATCCTGGCCGTCTATCTTGCCATTGCCGTCATCATCAATGCCATTATCGCATATTTCTTTGTATTGGCTCGCAACTTCGGGCGCAATGGTCGTAATCCAGTCATAATAGTCACAGACTGCGGTACTGATATTAAATCCATGACAAACGGGATCACCCCAGCTGGTGATGCCCGAAACATATTGAACACCGCCCAGCGTATAAAGAGAAGGGCCGCCCGAGTCACCGTTGCATTCTCCGCCGGCATCGATACTGTGATAAAGCGAACCGTAGCTCATCGTGATTTTGGCATAATAATCGACGTAGCCTCTCGATTCGCAATAATAAGGATTAGGATGACATCCCGTGACATGAACTTCATTGGCCAGGGGACAGCCGTTGACTGAATTCGTCGGATTGCCGGCACCGCAATAAAAAGTGATGGGCATGAACTTTTGGTTCTTGATTTCTGCCACGCCGTTATGATCGTAGCCAAAACCAACCAGTTTCATGTTGACCGGCATCTTATAGTCATTGAACATCAGCCATTTGGGATGCGGCAAAATGGGCGTGACATCTTCGCGAGTCATCTTATTTTTGAGCTTGATCAGTGCAATGTCATTGCCCGACTTATTGGCATCTACATAATTGGGATGCCAGTAAATCTGGTTTACGCCCCAGATTTCATAGACATGGCCGCTCTTTTTTCTATCGGTACCGACGTAAATCATCAATCTGCTGTTTTTGCTGCT